>JAHBWE010000017.1 GCA_019637155.1 Labilithrix sp.
GGTAACCGCCGTAGCAGCCGTAAGGGCAGGGCTCCGACGGCGGCGCCCGCAGCGGCGATGACGATATCGTCATCCCGCCTCGCCCTCGCGCTCGGCCCGGAGGGCGAGCTCCGTGATGAGTTCACACGCGCGGACGATGCCCTCGGACGTCGTGTCGATGTGGCCAGCGAAGACCGGGCGGCCGTTCTTATAGCCGACTATCGGACGGCGCTTCTCGGAGGTCAGACATTCTTCGGCCTCGAGTTGTACGGTATCGTCGGGCATCGGTTGTCTCCTTGTTCGATGTTCATGCTGCCCCGCCGACGCGAAACTCGGCGGGGCAGCCTCACTCGTCAGTTCGGCTGGCTGGCGACGTACTCCGCGTAGGCCGCCTCGTCGCGTTTCCGGAGGACCTCATCGCTCTCGAACACGAGCTCGCACTCGATAGCCTCGTGACTAAGGAGGGCATTGAAGCGGCGCTGGAGCGAGACGATGCCGGCGAAGCCGTAAGGTCGCTTCGTCTGCTGGCGTAGCTCGATGAGCTCCACAACGTGCGGCCAGAGGGCGTAGAGATGGTTGCTCACTTGGACAGCGAATGGAGACCACGTGTCGCGCTGCTCCTCGCTCCAGATCCCCTGAGTCGCCTGAGCAGCAACGGACTCTGCGTTGCCTTCGATGAGCTGCTGGAGCACGCAGGAAAGGTTGTCGAGGTGGGCGAGACCAGCACCGCCGTCGTCGTCGTCGTCACTGAAGTCGTCGAAGAATGGGCTGAGCAAGTCCTCCAGCGCATACACGTGCGGTTCGATGTTCGATAGAGTTTCATGAATTCTCTGTTCAATGAGCTCGTCGGATAGTTGGGTCATGGCTTCTCCTTTTCGAAATAGTTCTTCAAGAGAATGCAAGCCTGTTCAGGGATGGTCTTTCGTGCCTTCCTCGCGCTCCTGTGGAGGGACAAGTACGTCTCGTCATCCACAGGGACCAAGATCTGAGGCGCGAAGGTGTCGCCGCGTAGAACTCCGTAGACGTGGCTGATATCCACTTTGTATTCGGCCGCGAGCTGACGAGCCGTCCGGCCAGCCCTCCTCTTCTGCCGCATCTCCACGGCGGCGAAGAGATCCATCTTCCTGTGGCCGTTTTCACTGTGAGTCACCCAACCGTGAGCCAAATAAAGCTCTATCAGGAGCCATGATGACCATGGTTCCCAGTGCTCCGATCGACGCACGCCGCCCACTTCAACGCATGGGTCGAACTGACATACGAGGCCCTTATCCCAGAGGCATCGTGGACCGTGCAGTTTACGAGTGCAAAACAGCATTTCAAACATAGTATTCGGAGGCCATTCCTTTCGTCACTGGTACGCCCGTTGCTCCGATCGCGTGCGCGCGGATCTCTCCTTCTCTTCTCTCTCGATCTCGGATCCCAGATCCGGAGAGATTCAGAGAGAGGGAGATCCGGGACGCGCGAGGTCGGATCAGGTCGGAACATTCCGATGACGTCCTCGGAGAGCGTGACCGTAGAAGAGGCACGGAAGGATGGTTTTCTGAGCCTCGAGAATCTGGAAGCTATGTCAGGGCCTCCGAAGCGTAAGAGAACCTCGGAAGGGCAACGGGACTCAAGGACGATGGCGCCATGAAGACGGCTCGTAATCTCATGGCTCGCTCTCCCTGATCTGACCGGTAGAAAGTCCGCTCGGAGACTCCCTCATTGCGCATGTACCTGACGAAATGGCGAGCTCCAACGGCTATCCCTTCACGTCACGACGAAAGGTTGTCGAGCGAATCACCTCGGAGCCCGCCTTCGCGCTGGCGTGCATCCGCCTCGTCGACGAGCGTCGCGGCTGGATGGCCTCGCACCGGGTTCGGGCAGGCAAGGTCCTCGCGAAGATCATCGCCGGCGATCTATCGCCCTCGGATCTCGCCGAGGTGATCTCCTTGATCTCGCCCTACGCGCGGACCGTCAGCCGCATCCTGCGCGAGCGCGAGATCGCCGAAGGGGCGCCCGAGCTCGCCGCCAAGGCCGCGGTGTTCGGCGTGCTCCGTCCCGCTTCAGCAGCGCCCGACACCAGGGAGGTCGTGCAGCCGTCGGTTGCTTCCCCCTCCGTCGCCGACACGCCCGCTGCCGTGGAGGTGCCGGTTGTCGCGCCGAAGCGTCGTGGACGGTCCCCTGGATCCAAGAACAAAAAGCCGCGCTCGGAGTCCGAACCGAAGCGCCGTCGCCGTTCCTGACCTTCCTCCGTCATTCCATCCCGAAGCGTCGGGGTCACGGCGCGTTGCTTTCTCGCGTCCAGGCTCGGCTCGCAGGCTAACCTGCGAGGTTGATCGCTCACGCAAGTGGGCACGACCGCATCCGAATGGAGGGATTCGTGAACGTCGCGCTGCCACCGCTTCCCGTATTCTCGATACCCGACGCCCGCATCGGTGAAGGTCTCATCGCCCACGTCCAAAGCGTCAACTCGTTCGCCGCTGTCGCGGCATGGGATCGAGACGCGAACGCGTTCGCCTCCTACGTCAAGGGCTTCCTCGCGGCGGTTCCGAACATCGAGTATCAGATCGGCGTCGTCGAGCAGCACGCGAGGCACGCCCACGCCAGTCGCGGGTTCTTCGAGAAGACGTTCGGATCGCCCCCGATGACGGCGGAGATTCAGGCGATGCGGCAGCAGCTCAGGGTGGCCGTCGTTGCCTTGACGGGCATCGTCGAGCAGCTCGAATCGCTCATCGACCAGACGCCCGACAACCCGGAGGAGAAGAAAGCCCTCCTTGCCGATCTGAAGGCGTTGAAGAAGGAGCTCTCCCAGGAGAAGAAGGAGTTGAGCCTCGCGATGCGTGAGGTGCGCGCCAACGCACGACGTGCCGGCGCGAACGTCGGCGGCTTCTTCAGCACGCCACGATCGCGTCGCTACGAGCGAATGCAGATCCGGTTCAACAAGGAGGCTGCACTCCAACCGCACGAGGACGAGAAGGCAGCCATCGAACGGCGGATCATGTCGGTGGAACGCCTCATCCTCTGGGTCGAGCGGATCAACTGACGCGAAGCCCGGCGCGTGGGATGAGTCAGGCGCGTTCGTCGCCACCGAATCATCCTCTCGACGAAGTCTGCCGCTGGCAATCTCCCGCCGGAGATCTTGCGCTCGTCGGCGTACCAGCTGTCGGAGGTGATGATGTTCTTCCGCGCTCTGACCGCCGACGAAGAGGCCCGCTTCAGGAGCTGGGCGCGCAGCAACTACCCGCCCGGTTCCATCATCGACGGTGCGTGGCATCCGTCCGTGCAGGACGAGTGCCTCCGCATCAATCGCGAGCGCGCCGTGTTCGTCATGGACGCCGCAGCTCCGGGCGAGGAGTCCGCCCCATGACCGCCGATGAGCTCGCCGAGGTCATCGAGGATCTTATTCGCGCCGTGGTCGAGGACGAGGAGGGCGATGCCGAGGAGCTGCACGGCGCGCGGCTCTCCTCCTTCCGTCACGCCGGGCTTCTCACGCGGAATGCCGGCGTTGTCATCACGCTGGCCGACGGTTCCGAGTTCCAGATCTCGGTCGTGCAGTCGCGGATCAGCGACCGTGATGACGAGGACACCGCCGCCGACGACAGCGATGAGGACGCTTCGTAGTCGGGGGCAGGCCTCGTCAGATCGGTTTTACCCAAACCCCATCACGCGGCCGGACATGGACTCGCGCTCGCCACAAGCGGCGACGGGCCGTGCTCGGCCGTCGCCTTGTTCGACGTGTACACGGGGAGGCCCGCGGCAAGATCGCCGGGCCCCCATCGGGATGGGGTGTCTCCTTGAGCTCAACGCCCCTGCCGATCACGCCGTGGCAGCCGTTCGGGCGAGCACCCTCCCGACCGTCGTCGCCTCCCATCGGCCACCCCGCTTGGTCGGATGCCCCTCGTCGCGGAGGATACGGGCGATCGCGCGGAGCGAGCTCCCGGCCGTGCGTAGCTCCATGGCACGCCGTACGGCCGCCATCTCGGCCTCGTCCTCGATTACGACGCGACGGCCGTCGCGATCGATCTCGGGCGTTCGCCTTCGTCCGAGCGGCACGCCGCCGACGAGAACCCCCGTCGACTTGAGATGAGCAAGGCTTTCGCGCGTGCGTTCTGCCGTCGCCTCACGCTCCCATTGAGCGACCGAAGCGAGGACGTTCAAGACGAGCCGGCCAGCCGCGGTGCGGGTGTCGATGGAGTCCGAGACGGACAGAAGGGAGCACTTCAACGCGAAGTAGCGCTCGACCAGATCTCCGAGGTCACGAACCGAGCGAGTGAGCCGGTCCAGCTTCACCACGAGGAGGCCGCTGGCGGAGCCGTCTTCGAGACAGGCGAGCGCGCGGAGCAGACCGGGGCGACCCTCGACCGTTCGAGCGGAGCGGCCGGCGTCCATCTCGACGCAGACCAGTTCCAAGTCCATCGCGAGGGCATACGCTTCAAGCTTGGCGCGCTGCGCTGCGAGGGAGACTCCTTCATCGGCCTGCCCTTCGGTACTGACCCTCACGTACCCGACCACACGCGTCTTCGTCATGGTCGCCGATACTTGTTCAGTGCTCGGATCTTCACCGAGATGACCATCGCCGTTACGGGATGGTTCTTGCGGGATGGTCAAAATCTCCTCGAAGAAGTGTCTTCACGGAGACTTCGGTTGAAGGAGATCTATCCTCCGTGGAGGCGATCGACGTGGGACTGGTGCCACGCCGTCTCGATGTCGGTGAGGTCGACATCGTCGCCCACTGCCGCCACGGCATCGAGCACGATCTGTCTGCGGGCAGCACGGAGCTGTGCATCGAGCGCTGGGAGTAGGGAGGCCGCCGTGGTCAGCACAGCCTGCACGCCCTCGTCGTGCGTCATCGACTGGAACGAGACCCGCTCGTGACGACGGACGATGTGCTCGGCGAGCTCTCGGGCGCGATAGCGGTCGACCTGGGAAGCAAGCTCGCTTGCCGTGAAGAACTCCCCGTTGGCCGGTCGCGCGTCGAGCACCGACACGGCGGAGAAGAGCCTTGTGGTTGTCCGCTTGCCATCGAGGAACGACACCTCGTAGCCCACGCCCGCTGCTGGATCGAGCTGACCGCGCAGTACCTTGATGTGCGAGATGCGCTCGACGACTTTCGCGACCCGCTTGTCGTCTTGACTCGCCGTAGACGTTGATCCCATGTCGCTCGGGTATCACGCCGCATGCGCGGAGAACACGGAGAACGGGTCAGCGAAGGTCGGCCTCGCGCGCGTGCCGACGGAGCACGTCTGCGACGTCATCGGCATCCACGACCTCGACGCGCCCCATCCCGTCCACGATTTGGATCTCGCCGGTGTCCTCGTCGAGCGCGATCGCGACGCCGTCGGCGAGCTCGGTGGCGCGCTCCACGACCTCCTCCCACGAGAGTGACACACCGGCGCGCTCGACGCGGTCACCTCGGATGATGACGGCGCCACAGTGGATCCGGTTGACGTGCTCCGGGACGGCGAGCGCGACGAGAAGCTCCCGGCTCACGACGGCGTCGAGCAGGACGCCGCCGGTGATGTCGTGCGACGGATTCAGCAAGAGGACCGCGCCAAGACGATGGCGCGACATGATGAGCACCGTGCCGGCGATCTCCTCGGCGACGTCGACGGGCATCACGGGCTGGTCTGCCCGGTCATCTCGCGGAGCCACAGGCGGAGCCGGAGCCTCGCGCTCCCGTCGGTGCTCTCGCCGATTGCGACCTCAAGGGTCGTCGTGGCGATGTCCGCTTCGTGGTCGAATAAGGCAGGGGCGACCATCGGCGTCCAGCCGTTCTCGCTCGCGAGGTGATGCCAGCCGCGCACTGAAGGCGCCGCGCGGTGAAGCTGCCAGCGCGTCTCGCGCGGCAGGAACGACGACGAGATCAGGTCGGGATGCGCCTCGGCGAGCTC
This sequence comes from Labilithrix sp., assembly GCA_019637155.1. Lineage (NCBI taxonomy): Bacteria > Pseudomonadati > Myxococcota > Polyangiales > Labilitrichaceae > Labilithrix > Labilithrix sp. The sequence goes on from JAHBWE010000017.1 coordinate 5,853, forward strand.
GGTCATCCAGTCAGGGACACGCCCAAACGCGTGGAGCCATGACGAGATGAGGCGCGCCGCGCGGCAGGTCGAGTCTGGCAGTTGACTGACCGCCCACTCCGACGCAGCCTTGCCCCACTCCGCCCGGATCCATCCTCGCCACCTGTGCTCGTCAAGCGTGGCGAGGAGCAGCTAGCAGAGGGCTTCGTGGTCGCCGTCGCGGTGGACGCGGGGCATGATGCGCTCGACGCCGTGACCTGCGTGGACTGCGGTCATCACCGGCGACATCGACCGGATCGACATCAGCACGCGCCGGACCGCGCTCGAGACGTGCAGCGCCCGTCCGAGCGCGGAGATCACGTCGGCGAGATCGGCCTCCGTCGGCCGGGCGCGAGGGAGCATGATTCGGATAACGTTCGCCGCGTCCTCGCGGTCCTCCGCGTCGGCGCGCATATCGCCCAGCACGGAGGTCGCGCGGCGCAAGGTCTCCTTGGCGTAGGAGCGGACCACGAGTGGAGGTACGCGACGGACGTCCGAGCCTGCGGCCCGGCAGCCCCGGCTGCAGCTGTACGCTCCGAAATGCACGACCAAGAGCAGCTACAGAATCTTCTGAACGCGTTCGCCGACCTTCCCCTCGAATGCGACGGTATGACGAGGGTGCTCTCGTTCGCCCTGCGGGAGGCGGGCGTACCGCACGTCGCCAAGGCCGGAGACCTGCTCGTCGACGGCGTTCGCGTTGTCCCGATCCACTTCTGGATCGAGCTCAGCGACGGCTCGCTCGTCGACTATCGGGCCCGGATGTGGAGTGGCGAGGGCGACCACGTCCCTCACGGAGTGTTCCGCTCGGAGGATTGCCCGCGCGTCGAGTATCGCGGCGAGGCGGTCGACGTCTCGATGCCACGCGTCGTTTTCGACGTGCTCACGCGTGACAGGTGCGCCGATGCCTCCAGCCGATGCTGACGCGGGCCGGAGCGGCGGCGTCTTGGTTCGCTCGTCAGCATCGGCCAGAACAGGGCAAGCCCCCACGCCTCCTCGCCGATGTCGCGGACGTCCAGCTGGAGCTCCTCGTGAGCGGTCCGGCCTGCCCCGCGACGGTCGGCGTGTCTTGGGGGGGGGGGGGATAATCGCATACAGGATTGTCGTAGAACCTTCCTTCGGAGCGAAGGTTCATGCACGGATCTCGCCGAGGGACCCGTGCGCCGAGACCCGCCGACCGGATCAACGCGAGAACGGTCCCAAGCCAGAGACGCCTATCGTCGGACGTCTCGCGTCGTACCGTGAGCCTCGAGTCGGCAGTCCGAGATGTGAGGAGCGACCTCTCCGAGACCCCGCTCCGTCTGGATCCGCCCGGTGACGCCAACCATCTCGCCCGTGTGAAGCGAGGCGAGGGACCCCGTGTCCAAGCGGCACAGGAAAGCGAGACCCTGCCCCGTTTGGACGAGCAAGCCGGTCGGCAAGATTTGGGCTTCCCCGGTCACGTAGAAGATCCCCGTGTAGACGCTCCGTGCCTGTACAGGGTTGTCGTTGACGTCCCGGATGAGCTGCGGAACGTCGAGGACGGGTGCGCTCTTGCGCGCGTTCTCCTGATCGCGCTCCACCTTCTGCTTGGCTTCCACGCGGAGGCGGTCTTGCCGCTCCTCCTCCTTACGGGTCGCCTCGGCGTGTTGGGACATGCCGAAGAGGATGAGCCCGAGCAACAGTGCACCGGCCCCAGCGGCGCCCAGAATCAGACGCTGTCGCTTACGGTGCCCCTCCACCATGGACTTGATGGCCGGATCATCTGAGTAGTCGTCCATCTCTTCCCCCGAATTCGGGCTCCGCGCTTGGCTCGGACCGGGAGCCGGCTTCCTGCGGATCACCTCAAAGTGCGAAACTAACACTATCGCTTTATGTTTTGGAAGGACGCTCTCCGCGACCTTCCCGGCGTGCGGAAGCTCGATCCTGAACGCGTCGTCGACGGCGTTGGACGCCGGGTCGCCGAGCTCCGGAAGGAGCGCGGCTGGACGCAGGCCGAGCTCGGCGAGCGCATCAACTTCACGTTCCAGTACGTCGCCCGCATCGAGGGCGGCGTGAACCTCACGATCCACTCCCTAACGCACCTCGCGAACGCCTTCCGCGTGCCGATCGCCGCGCTGTTCGAGCCTCCCCGCGACGAAGCCCCTCGGCGGCCTGGTCGGCCACGGAAGAAGGGGTAGACGTTCATTCTCGAGGGCCCGCCTTGCGTCGTCGCCGCTTCGGCCTTGCGCCAAGCACGAACGCCAGGCCCTCGAACGCGGCGTCGTCGAACCACTGCCTCAGGTCATTCACGTCATCTTCACCGAGCGCGACGCCCACGAACACCCGGCCTCCGTGCTCCGCGGCCGTGCGGATCGCGGCCTCGGCGTTGTCCACGCCGTCGTAGAGCCCGAAGCTGGCGAACACGGAGCCGTCGAGCGCGACCGCGATCGGTGAAGGGTGGAGCTGACGCCATGTCTGCCGCCCCCTCTTCCGCGCCCGGCTCACTGGCCACGGGCCGCCCAGACCGCGGCGATAAACGGGATGACGATGACGCCAATTGCGAACAGCCAGTGCCGAAGGCCGACGTGCGCCGGACCGTGCGTCATGAGCATGCCGCGCGCGCCGCAGCGAGGACACCGCCGGGCTCCCCAGGCGACCGGCCGACCGCAGACGCCGCACGGGTGTCGGAGGAGTGCCGAGAGGTCCATGAAAGCGGGTACGCGGAGGCGAGCGACGTCTCCGTCACCGCCGCTTCTTCTTCGCATCCTTCGCCGTGTTCTTTCTCCGCCTCCGCTCGCGGGCGACGAACGCCGCGCCGGCGCCCTCGTGCCCGGCGTCGTCGATGCGGGCGAGCACGTCGCGGGCCTCACGACCTCGAAGCTTCACCCCGATGAAGATGGCGCCGCCGAGCTCGATCGCCCGGCGGAGGATTCCCTCGGAATCCCTCTCGCCGGCGAAGCCGTGGACGTTGGCGACGACCGAGCTGTCCGACGCGACCGCGATCGATGCCTTGTGGATCTTCGGCCTCCTCATTCGCCAACCTCGCGAAGGCGAGGCGGGCCGAACATCTTGTCGAATAGCCTTCGTGCGGGAGGGTCCAGGTGGGCGCGCACCGAAGTCCGGAAGGCCTCGTCCTCCCGGGCGCGAACGCAGAGGGCAACCCAGCGTCGGCCGCGGCGGGTGAGGCACACGGAACACGCCCCGGTGCTCGGATCGAGGCGCCTGGGTCGGGCCAGACAAGCCCTACATGCCCCGATTCTCGCCGGCGCTGTCATTACGGGGCGCCCGTCCTTGCGTTCGGCGGCATTTCGGACGCGCTCGGAGGGGACGGGACGCCCGCGGGTGCCTTCGGCGAGTGCGAGACAGACGGAAGGCCGGCGGATCCGCTTCCGTCCCAGGTGATGCAGACGTAGAGCAGGAGTAAAGCGAGGAACATCATGGGGCGGTACACGGATCCTCCCGACCGACTGTTGACCCGTCCGCGACGGCTCCGCTGATGAAGCCTGCCCGAACAGTCTTGCCCCAACGGGCGTGCGAGCCAAAGCGCCGGGCGTACCCGTCGGCGATGTGGAGCAGTCGCCGTCGCAACCTCGGATCCTCGGACGCGCGGATGATGGCGAGCTGCCAGCTCGTAGGCATTGCGCCATCGAAGTCCCGAAGGCCGATCAACACGCGCACCGCCGACACGAACGTCTCGACGTGCCCCTGTGCGTGGGCGCGGTCCGCCGCACGCCGGGTCCACTCCGTGATCCGCTCGTGGTCGCCGAGCGCGTCGCGGAGCCCCAAGAGTAGAGACCGGACGACGGCCGCAAGATCGAGTGATCGGTGCACCGCCGTGAGGACGTCGGTTACGACGGCCTCGTCAATGTTCTCCCGAAGAAGGAATGCGAGCGCCCTGGCGGCGGCCTTTCGCGTCCGCTCGTCGAGTCGATGGTCGGCCACATCGCGGAGAACGCGAGCGTAGAGGCTTTCGAAGGCCGGGTGCTCGAACGCGCTCTCCGGCCCGCGTCGCGCCGATACAGGGGCGCTCATGGATCGACTCGCTTGCACACGGCGCACTGGATCTCGTACTCCAGCGAACAGTCGGTGCTGTACGCGTTGGCGAGGCGCTCGTCCGAGCGAAGAAGGCGCAACCAGTCAGGCAGCGGCGCGCTCTCTTGCTCCAGCCTCCTCGCGCAGTGGAACGCGATCAGATGGAGCGGCACGTGCGCGTTCGGCATCTCGTGGGCGGCTCGGACGCCTCGCTCCCATTCCGGACTGAGCGTTGGTTCGACACCGTCGAGCCGCACGGCGACGTGCGCGAGCCAGGCGAACGTGGCCCAGTGCTCGCCACGGAGGGCCCGGTCGGCGAGGTTGACCACCCAGTCGACGAGACGCTTCCAGGTACCGTCGGCGCTACGGCAGCCGCCGCAGCTCCAGACGCCGCGGATGAGGCGCTGCACGGCTTCCGGCGAGTCGAGTACCTTGCGGGCCGTCGACAGCGTCTCGGCAAGGCGCTGCTCCGTCTCGGGGAGGTGCTCCAGGGCGTGCTCGGCGACGCGCGCCCACGCGATCCTCTGGCCCGGCGTTGTCGCGGGCGACCGGATCTCGCGGAGGGCCTGCGTGAGCAGGCTGTCGTAGACGGCGACCACGTCGCCGTCGGACCGTTCGGGAACCATCCTCCCTGATACGTTTGAGCGAGCCCGACCTCCGGACTGACACCGCGCGTCACGGAATCCGAAGTGCGGTCACCACGCCCGGCTGCGAAGCATCTCGACCAAGAGGTCAGCGGCGAGCGTCTCGGCGGGAACCTCCCCGTCCTCGGCGAGCTCGGCGAGGAGCGCCCACTCGAACTCGGGAAGCGCGACGCGGAGCGTTCCCGCGGGCGCGTGTGCCTTCAGCTTGGTGATTCGGCACGCGCTGGACTTGGCGATGCCGAACCTCCCGGCGATCTCGGCGAGGGGCGCACCGTTCGCGCGGAGCCGGCGGACCTCCTCGGCCTGGCCGGGGGAGAGCTTCGCGGCGAACGGGTGCGGGCGGGAATTCATCGCCGGGACGGCGGGACAAGAGGGCGATGCCACGAGGGATCAGAGGAACTCGTCCGAGAGCTCGTCGCTTCGGTCCGTGGCCGACTCGTGATCGAACGCGCGGAGGACGTCATCGTCGCGCGAGGGCGATGGTCACGCCGCTGCGTAGTCGGACAGAGTCTACACTTCCGGAGGGCTCGAGGCCGCCGCGCTTGCGGAGGTTTTTGCCGTCATCGCCCACGTCGCGCCGGACGGCGTCGTCCGAGCCCGGTTCGAATGGCCAACGAGCTCGAGGATCGCCTCGGCCGCCGCGCCGGGACCGTCGGCCTTCGCGTAGATCGCGCGGATACGCTCCGCGGCGAGCTTGAAGCTCGCATCGCCGAGGACCTCCTTCACCATCGCCGTCATGCGCGGAGAGATCGCGTCCTCCTGAGAGACTCGGCGCGCCGCACCATGGCGCTCCATCTCCACGATGTTGAAGTCCTGCTCGGGCTGCAGCGGGATGCCGAGGAAGGGTGTGCCGCCGGCCATCGCCGTCTGCACGCTCCCCTGCCCTCCCGCGATGATTGCTAGATTCACGCGCGGCATGATGCGATGGCTCGGGAGAATCTTTTCGACAATCACGTCCTCTCCCGCGAGATCATCGAGGTCGTGCACCGTCGACGCGACGACGACCCTCACGTCGGCGGCCCTCGCTCCTTGGACCACCCCGCGAATCAGGCTCTCCGGCGTCGAGGTCATCGCGACGTAGACCGTCGGTCGATCGGCTCCGGCATTCAGGAACTGCTCCACTCGCTCGGGTACGGGGGCGGAGAGTTCCGCGAACAGCGGACCGACGTAGCGGAGCTTCGTCCCGGCGCGATAGCGCGAAGGATGAGGCTTCCATGCCTCGAGGTCGGCGGCCGAGATACCGAGCACCTCTGGACAATCGGTGACGAGGGTGAGATCGCCGAGGAGGAGCGCGGCGAAGCTCGGCACGATTTCAACGCCGAGCTCCTCCGCAAGCTCGTTGAACTGGCCGCAATAGAGCCTCGCGCGCGATGGGGCTGAGTTCGTGAGCCAGAGCGCGACCGACCTCGGTAGCCATCGGCCAAAGGGGATCGTGGAGCGGAGTGGGATGGGTGACAGATTCCGTTCGCACACGGGGGGGACCCATGATCCCGCGTGATCGGTCACGAGAGGGATGCCGGCGAGTCGGGTCGAGAGGAGCGTGGTCAGAGCAAACCCGGTCACGACGCAGCGGACGGCTCGCTCGCGAAGGAGCTTCGCCTCGAGCTCTACGAGCGCTCGCAGCTCCTCACGCTCGTAGAGGCGCGCGCGAGGATGCCCGATTCCGGGAATCGCGCCGAGAAATGCGCGTGCCCGCTCGTTCGACCATCCGGGGCCGAGGACCGTATACGGCACTCGCTCGTCATCGAGCACACGCGTGTATGGCCCACCGTGCGTCACGATGCACGCCTCTGCCCCACGCACGACGAGCGCCTTGTAGATGGCAAGCGCGCGCGAGGTCTCCGAAAGGAACGCTGCGTTCGGGACGAGACAGATCATGCCAGATATGTAACATATTACCTATGTCGAGCAAGCCGACCGTCTCCGAGGAGCCGGGCCTCGCGTTCTCCGAGGAAGAAGTGGACGCGCTGAGCCAGGACAAGATCGTACGGCTCCAGACGTTCCGGCTCCTGATCGTCCTCGCGAACGGTCTACGGAACATGACCGACAAGCTCCTCGCCGCAGATGGCCTGACGACGCAGCAGGCAGCGGTACTCACGATCGCGCGAGGTCTTGGGCGGCCGTCCTTCTCCGAGTGCGCTACCGCCCTCGCGACGAGCCACCAGAACGTGAAGCAGATCGCGCTCGCCCTCGAGCGAAAGGGGTTCGTTCGCATCGTGCCCGATCCGAACGACGGTCGAATTCGCCGACTCCAAACGACACCGAAGAACGATCGCTACTGGGCCAAACGCAACCCAAGCGACCACGCCGCCGTCCTCGCGACCTTCAACGCGCTCACACCGCACGAGGCGCGCACGCTGTTCCGGTTGCTGACGAAGTTGAAGACCGGGCTCGAGGGCTGAGCGCGCCGCCGAGCGTGCTGCCGAATGGCGCGCCGCCATGCGTGGAAGGCCGCGTTCTCTTGGACGACCTCGCTCGCCCTCCCGCCAGCATGGCCGCAACGCCACGACGGACGATGCTCGGCAGGTCGTCCGTGACGGTCGAGCCAGGCCACGACATCACTGAAGCTCTGTTCCCTCTTCCGCCCACACCGTTCCGGCCGCTTCCTCTCGCCGACCGCTACTGGTGTGGCGACTGGTGTGGCGCGCGCTCCCGGAGGCGCGTTTTGCCCATGTTCGTCGAGCGATCCCGCCCGCCTCTGCCACCTTGCCAAGGTGGACGTCGAGGGTTCGAATCCCTTCTCCCGCTCCACTCGAAGGCCGCCGATGGCGGCCTTTCGCGTTTCTGGACGTAACGGAGCGTTACGCCAGGATGGTCGGACCGGTGGTGTGGCGCCGGGCCGGACTGGTGTGGCGAGTGGTGTGGACCGCCGGACGTTGGAGACGACGCGCGCGACTGATAGAAGCCGTCTCCAGCGCCATGCGTGCGAGAGAAACTGCCAGCAATGAACGCGAAGCCCAGCTCCTGACCGAGCTCTCGGATCTCGTCCACGGCGTCACGATGCCGTTCGCGTGCGGTGGCACCCTGGTGCCGAGCAAGGCGGTGACGCTGCACCTGAAGAACGGGCTGGAGGTCCCCATTCGCCGCGCAGCCGGAGAACGCGATCGCGATCCCGCCGTCGAGGATCTCGTCGAGCGCTGCGCCCCCGCCCCGTTCGGAAAGGGCAAGAGAACGCTGTTCGGCAGGTCCGTGCGTGACGCCCGCCAGCTCAAGGCGGAAGGCGGCGCGTTCTCGGTCGCGGGCTTCGATCCCGTTGAATCCGGTGTGCTCGAGAGCGTGAGACGCGAGTTCGTGCCGCACGATCCCAACCCGCTGACCGCAGAGCTGTACTGTCTGAACGTCTACTCGCAGGGAGGCCACTTCGAGCCGCACAAGGACACTCCCCGTGGCGACGACATGCTCGGGACGCTCGTCGTGTGCCTGCCCGCCCGCTTCCGCGGCGGGCAGCTCCTCGTCACCCACCGCGGGGCACCACGCAGCTTCGACTGGGCACGCAAGGTCGAGGAGCAACTACCGGCACCGATGAGCGCGGAGGAGATCGACAATCCGGTTCCCGATCGGCCGGCTGTGCAACACTTCCACGGCTGCGAATACAGCGCGACGGGCTATTTCGGCAACGAGGGTGGCGACACGGACTTCTATGTCTACGCCGCGCTCCACGTGGAATGCCCGCCCTGGCCAAAACGGGCCGCACGGAGCAAGGCCGCAGCCCGGGAGAAGGCGCCGAGACGGGCTGTGAGAGCGACGCGTCGGGCGCCCTGACCGGGCACGACAGAGTGACAGGTCGGACCGCCATGGCGAAGTCGCGGAGTCGCACGTCGAAGCAGAAGCGTCGCGACCGGAAGCGACGGGACGCGATCGCCGCCCATCCGCGAAGGCTCGCGCACGAGACGATGGTGCTCGTGGCCCCGCCCTGGGCGGACGTCGTTCGCAAGCTCATCGAGCGAATGCGCCCCTCTCCTGGTGCCGTTCCGATCCTCGCCGAGGAGCAGGACATCGGCTCCGATCCAGAGTTTGTGGCGATGTTGGACGGCCGCTTCGCCCTCGAGACACAAGGCTTCGGCTGGAGTAGAGACCTGGCCCTCGCCAACGTGCAGTGTCTCTGCACCCTTGCCGAGTGAGCTCCGGGTTGCGTTTCTTGCCGACGCCTTCGACGGCGATTGGCCGTACCTCGTGACGCGCGAAGTTCCTCTCGAAGGCAAGCGAAACCTCGATGAGATCCTCGCGAGCCATCCCGAGCCCGACGAGCCGGAGAGACCAAAGGATCCGTTCTTCGACAGCAAGGAGATGCGTGACCTCCTGCACCTCGTGATCAACGCCGTGCTCTACGCGACATCGAGTGAGTTCACCTCGGAGGTTCGACGACCGCCCGCACCCGGCATGCTCGGTCCACGCGGCAAACCCCTCGAGTTGTCTGGCGAGACCGTGTTCTTTCTCCCGAACCGCATCCTCGTCGGTCCGCCGACGGATACAAGCGCCCTTCCAGCGGGCCGACCTGGACATAAGATCGAGAAGCGCTTCTGGGTGCGAGGACACTGGCGCAAGCCGAACCCGAGCTGGGAGGATCAACGGCTTCGTTGGATAGCACCGTACTTGAAGGGCCCCGAGATGACCGCGATCATCGAACGGGCGTACGAGTTGAAGGCAAGGGCTCGGAAAGATGAACGGAACCCCGATTGATCGGGCTCACGCGTCGTGTCGCTTCGCTCTCTCGCGATATTCCTCGACGGCCCCCCAGAACTCCCCCTTGTCCTCCTCCGAGTAGAGATGCTGGTTCTCCTCCATGAGTATCACTCCCGTCTTCGCAATCGCGAAAGCGATCTCGGGGCGGACCCCAGCCTCCACCGCCGCCGCCTCCAATGCGTTCGGGTCGGGCGTCGGCTGATCGGCGTCGGGGTCGAAGAAGACCGGATCGTTGGGACCGGGATTGGAACAGGCTGTGGATTTGCCGCTATCGAGCCCTATCGAGCCCTACCCGATGCAGCATGGTCCGTCGGGCCGTGCACACGCCTACACAGACCGGGATGCCTCTGAGACGGAACGGACAGCGACCAATACCTGGCGTGAGAGTATTGCTCAAAGCGCTTTGTCAGCGACGAGGAGACGGGGCGCAAGAAGCTCCAATCTCTTCGGCCGAGGCGACAATCACCGCCTTGCGGATCCAGCGGTCGAGGAGCGCCACGTCAGAACAGCCGAGGATGCGCTCCTTCTGCTCGGCGGAGACGGCGATGCCGCGCGCGTCGAGGACGGTGAGCACGGCGGTCGCTTCGCCGTCCGCCTTGCCCGCGGCGCGGTGCTCCTTGAGGTGCTTCTTGAAGAAGTCGCTCTGGAACTCGTAGTTGCCTGGGCCATGAGATCCTCGAATGCGGCGCGCGCAACGTCGCCGAGTGAGATGCCGATAAGATCGAAGTATGGCATGGCGCGCTCGTCGTCGAGGCGGCGGCGCGAACTTTTCGCGCGGCGCGATGGCCCCTCTGCGGTAGGTCGGCGGCGAGCTACACTCGATGGGGTGAGCGAGTCCCCGTTCCTCACCGAGCGCGCGCGGATCCGAGCGCCGGTCGTGATGTCGTTCGCCGCTGCCGCCGGAGCCGCGCTGCTCGTTTCGCCACATGGCGAGGTCGTTCTCGCCGACGGAGCACTTGGCGAGGTCGATGCGATGCACATCGCGCGGCGGGCCGACCGCCCGATGAGCGACGAAGAGCGTCGCGCTATCGCCGAAGCTCGGGCGAACCCGCAATGGGTCCACGGCGACATCGTCTCCGCGGAGATCGCCGAGCGGCACGACGTGAGGCGAAGGCGCGACGCGAGGGATGAGGCAGGTTTGGTGGGCGGCGCGGCGAGCGCCTCGCCGCGACCGACCTCTCGAGTTCCCAGCTCGATTCAATAGAAGTCGTTCGTGCGATACGCTGCATCCATGTCGGCAGCTTTACTCGGGCGCGTTCACGGTGCGGTGATCGAGCTCGACGCCCCCGTCCCCGAGCTGGAAGGCCAGCGCGTTCGACTCATCGTCGAGACGGTCGATGAGTCCGCCGACCCGAAGATGCTGCAGGCAGCGTGGGACGCGTGGCTCGTCCGATCACCCGACGGACCCATCGTGGACGAGGATGACGACCCGGAGTTCCCGTGATTCGGCGCGGCCAAATCCGATGGTTTCGGTTCTCGCTCCCCGACAAGCGGCGGCCGGTCCTCGTGCTCGGCCGTGATGACGTGCTGCCATCACTCGCGCAGATCCCCGTCATTCCGATCTCGAGTCAGGTGCGTGGGCTCGCATGGGAGGTGTCCCTCGGCAGCCCGATGGGCTTCCGTCGACCTGCGTTCTCAAACCCGAGTGGATTCGGATTGTCGACCGCCCCCACCTCGGCCCGCTCATCGCAACGATGCCGGAGGCGCGTTGGGGCGACGTGCGGCGCGCCCTCCTCGATGTACTCGGACTGGACGGCTAGCCGCTCGGCGACCGCAGGCAAGGAAGGAGCGGCGGCGATGATCGCGAGCGGAGTCTCCGCGTCCGGTCTCGTGCTCCGCTCGCCGCAGGAACGCGACCTCCTCGCGCTCCTCGACGACATCTGCCGCCGCCGCGCCGTCACCCGCGACGACGTCTGCGGCGTCATGCGGACGAAGGCTATCGTGCGCGCTCGTCACGAGCTCTGGTGGTCTCTCCGCCATCACGCCGATCGCTTCTTCAGCTTCGAGGAGATCGGCCGCCTCTTCCGTCGCGATCATGCCACCGTCCTTCACGGCGTTCGCGCTCACGCGCTACGCCTCGGCGAGCGCGCCGCGACGTAGTCGACGATCGCAGCAGGACCGACCCTTCCCGCGTCGGTCCTGCTGCGGCTTGCTCCGATTTCTCCGGATCTTCGCGCTCGTCAACAGGTGTGGACGCGAGCGCGCCTTGTCCGCGCTCGCACATGGCCTATCGGCCTCGTGAGCACCTCGAGGTAGCACGGGCGCGGGCCCTGACGCCGCCGGTGCCCGTACCCACCGCGGGGATGGTGCTCGCGGACCGCTACCGCATCGCGATGCTCGCCAACGGTCGTGTACGTTGGCGGCGACACCCAGCTTGAGGTCGTGGCGCCGAACGCGCGCTCGATGATGGCCCGAACGCTCCTGGGCGAGCACGTCTTCTTTTGCCCGGAGACGAAGAAGGTCGAGGTCGACGGCGCGCGAGGCCAGGCGATCGCGAAGCTCCTCCGCCTCCGCGCCGTCGCCGAGGCGAGCGATGCGACGGAGCGATGGTGAAGTGACGCGACGACGTTCGTCGTCGAGAGGACGCGGAGGCGTACGTCCAGCACGACCGTCGCCCATGCGCCGAGAGGACGGTTGCCGAAGCTGCGCGCGCCCATGCTTCGCGGTGAGAGCACTTCATTGCGCCCGCCCGAGTCCGTGGAGGCGGTAGAGGAGCTGCAGCGGACCCTTCTGGGGGTCGGCGAGGGGGCCCGAGAGGGTGGTGAGAAACTGCTTCACGAGGCTCTCGCGCAGCCAGCCGATTGAATACTGCGCGAAGGGCATGCCATAGGAGTTGTGGGAGGCCACCCACGCGGTCGTCTCCGCGAGCAGCTCGGCGACGAGCTGCCGATCGCGTTCGTCGGAGGGCGGAGCGGTCACCCAAGGCTGGAGCTCGTCGAATAGTTGCGCCCGCTCCGGATCGCTTTGGCCGTAGCGTCGCAGTACCTCCAGGCTCGTCCGCGGCGGCTTCTTCGCGTTGAGCTCCGCGCCCTTGTTGTTGATGAAGAGCTCGCGCCCGTTCAAGCGCACGCGGGCGCGCCCCTTGTCGAACGCAGAAGGGCCGCCGAGGTAGTCATCGAACCGTGCGGCGATCACCATCTCGCCAGCGTGGTTGAGATAACCCCATTTGCCGTCAAGCTTGAAGGCCGCGCGAGCTTCGCTGAACTGACCGATAGCCTCGTAGATACAAGGAACCACCTCTGCGCCGACTTCGTCGACGATACCGTATTTACCGTCACGTTTGACGACGGCAATTCCGTCTTTGAACAGGACATGCCTCTCGTAGAGGCAGGGAATGATGGCGCGGCCCGCGCGGTCGAGGACGCCGTGGTTCCAGTCCGCGTCGGCGACCAGCGCACGACCTTCGCTGAAGGTCAGCGCGTCGGCGTACTCGCAGGGGATGGCGACCGCACCGGTCGTGTCGAGGTAGCCGTTCCGCTGTTCGCCCTCGGCGCGCCTGCACATCGCCAGCCCCTCCGAGAACGGGGCGATCCACGAGTATTCGATAGGCGTGATGACCGTCCCACGCTCGTCGAGCAACCCGATGCGCGCGCCTCGATTGGCGATCAGGATGCGATGTCCTGCGTGTCCGAGCTCGTCGTACTCGAGCGGAACCACCTCGTCACCGCGTTCGTCGACGGCGCCCCATTTTCCGCCGAGGTGCTCGAGCCGCGTGGGTTCGTGGTTGTCCGACCGGTCACACAGACCTCCGCCGAGGCAGACGATGCCGAGCCCTTCGCCTTCAGGTGGCTCCACCGCGTGGTCGTACTTCGGAGTGACGAGGACCTTGCCCTGCTCGTCTTGAAAACCGAACTTGCCGTTGGCTCTGAGGATCTTCATGGTCTCCCGTGACCGCAGCTTGCTTCGTCGGGGCGTTCATGGCCGCAGCAATCCCAAGAGGCGTCGCGTCGAAGAGCGGAGAGCTCGCCGGATCGGCGGACGCGTAGAAGCGTGGGCCCGCTCCCCGTGTTGCGAACCGAGGGATCCTCGGGGAGCACCAGATCGAGCGCGACCATATAGACCTCGGCGCACCTCATTCGTCGCCTCGGAGCACACGCAGCGCGTGTTCGATGACCGCGCGTCGCGGCTCGAGTCGGGCGGCCTGGAGCGCCAGCACCCGAGCGAGCGCGAGGCGGTCGGGGCCGTCGTCATCGTCGTACGGGGGTGGGCAACGCTTGGCTAGATCGAGGAGCCGCGACGAGGTGACCGGAAATCCGACCGTCCACGCCTCCACGAAGGCGAGCGCCCGCTCTCGCACGCGAGCGTCGGCGTGGACGAGCAGGAGCGTCACTGCGGGCCATCCGATGCGGAGCAAATAAGGATGACGATACGCGCTCAGGCGTTCCCATAGCGACGACGTGGGGGCGGCGAGCTTCGCTGCCAGCACTTCAGCTGACGGGTACACGACCGGTACGTGTCGACGCGCGTTCGGGTGGCCGCCACAACACCAGCCATCCGCGTGGTCGAGCCAACCAACCTCCTTGACACCGCCGATCTCGGCGATCGAACACTTGCACAGATAGATCCTATCGCGGGTGCCCCACGTGACGCGCGGGGGCGAGAGCGGCGTGCCCTCGTAGATCGCGGGGAGCTCTTCGCGCGCGAGGGGGCCCGCGACGCTGAAGGACATGCAGTCGAAGGTCTTGACCCGTACCTTGCAATCGCCACAGACGAGGCGACTACAGCCGATGACCTCGTCGTGCTCGCCCCAGGGCTCGTCTTTCGCCTGCCGGCGCCACGGCTCGTCGTCCGCCTGCGGGAGCCAGCTCCCCATCCCGACGAGCAAGCCACCCCTGCTGCAGAACTCGAGCGCGCGCTCTGGTGCTGGAGTCGTGATCTGCACGGGCGCAATCGTCACCCGGCCTCGCTCGCCCCGCAACCCGCGTAGTCGTCACGCGCGTCGGAGGAAGAGCTCGACGCACTGCTGCGCGCGAGCAGTGCCCCGAGCTCCGTCCGCTCCTTGTGCTCTTTCTTCAGGGCCGCGAGCGTGCGCAGCTCGAGCGAGACCTCATTCGTGAAGGACCACTTCGCCGGCGCCGCGACGAGCGCATCCTCGAGGCTCCCGCGATGCGAGCTCCCGAGGTCACGCGAGAGCCCCTCGAGCATCGGCACGTCCTTGGCGCGGATCCCAAGCTCGACGATCGCAGGAACGAACGTTCGAGACACCACCCCCGGAAACTCTCCTACGATGCTCTTCGCGTCGGACGACACGCGACCCTCGGCCCACCTCGTCACCACGTCCTCGGCCGTCGCGCGCTGGGAGTCGCTCAGGTCGTCCGCCCCCTTGCCGCGGTAGATGGCCTGGTAGCTCATCGTCGCCTGCCCAAGCTCCCCACGCGCCGCAGCGGCCTCCGCCGACCGCACCGACGCTTGGACGCTCGAGCCGCAGCCGACACACGACAGCGAGAAGAGAAGCCCCAACCCGAACCACACCCGCCTCATGCCCCCGGCCGACGGACCGAGCCTCCGCACCCCGTCCCCATGGACGTCCTTACCAAGAGACTCGCCCGAGTTCACGCGCATCGTTTCATGCTGCAATGAGTATCCGACCTCTTTCAATCTCCAAGATCGCGGGCACCGATCGAGGCGCCCCTTCGACATGACGACAGTGTCGCCTCGACGTCGGCAATCGGGTCGACCGGAAGCCCGTACTTCTTCTTCGCCGCGGCGAAGACGACGCGGGCGCGTACCGGTCACCCGGTGAGCGAATCCCCGTTCCGCACCGAGCGCGCGCGGATCCGAGCGCCGCTCGTAGTGTCGTTCGCCGCGGCGGCGGGTCCACCACCGGGCTCGGCGGCGGAGCGATCGGCGAGCGCGAGCGCGGCAGACGGCGCTCCGGCGGAGGCATTCCCCGCGACGTTCCGGCGGGAGACAAGGCGATACTGGTGATCCGGGTGCGGCCGGAGCCACCGGAGCACCGAGAGCACAGGGCAGCGCCGCCGGGCCCAAAGGCGATCCCGGCGACCCGGGCGCGGCAGACGCTGCAGGCGCTCGGCTCCTGCGCGCCACGACGTCGGGAAGCTTCCGCTATGCGCGCAGCGTGACGAGCACCTCGTCCAGTTGTCCGAACGTCTCGGCCATCCCGTCGTATGCCCCGGAGGCGAGGGCGGCATCGCGAGCCTCCTTGGAGCGATAGAGCTCGTGCAGCACCATCAGAGTCTTGTCGCCTTCTTCCTCGAGCGTCACCGTCGTGATGGCCCCGTCCTCGCCGCTCTCGTCATTCGTCCAGACGATTCGTGAGTGCGGAGTCACTTCGATGTACTTGCCAAAGAACGCCATCGTCTTCGTGCCGTCGACGTCGAACACGAGTCGGTAGCTGCCTCCAGTACGGATATCCGCCTCGTAAGAGAGCAGGGCCAGCGGCATCGACTTCGGTACCCACCACCGCCTGAACAGCGCGGGAGTGGTCCACGCCTGAAAGACGATGCGAGCCGGAGCGTCGAAGGTTCGCGTGACGACGATTTCGCGCTCGGACTTCGGCTCCACCGTCGTGGGGTTGGGCTCACTGTCTTTTCTTGCGTTCATCGAACGTTCTCCTTCCGTTTCAGCTCCTCGATGACCTTGTCCAGCTCTTCGAAGCGTGAGCTCCAGAGCTGGCGGTACCCCTCGATCCATGCCGTCTCGGCCAAAAGACGGCTCGGGCCGAGCTTGCACGTCCGCACGCGCCCGACCTTCTCCGTGGCGACGAGCCCGGCTCGCTCCAAGACGCCGACGTGCTTCTTCATGCCCGTGAGGGTCATGTGGAACTTCTCGGCAAGCTCCGTGATCGAAGCGTCGGCGCGCCCGAGCTGCTCCAGAACGCCGCGCCGGGTCGCGTCCGAGAGAGCGGCGAACGAGGCGTCCAAGCGGGCACCCAAATACTGAACCATGCGGTTCAGTGTCTAGCGCACCGCTTCGGCGCATGCAAGTGAGCTCGTCGCCGAGCGCGGCGGCGCCGAGGGTTGGCGAGGCTGAGGGCATGCGTTAGTGATCGCGAAAAGATGACCGAGGCGATCAGGTTGGACGAGAGCTGGAAGGTCCCTTTGGCGGGCGAGCTCGGCGCGCCCTACATGGCCGAGCTGAAGCGCTTCCTGCTGGCCGAGAAGGCGCGCGGCGCGCGGATCTTCCCCAAGGGAAGCGAATATTTTCGCGCGCTCGATTTGACGCCGCTCGAACAGGTGCGCGTCGTCGTCCTCGGCCAGGATCCCTATCACGGCGCGGGGCAGGCGCACGGTCTGTGCTTCTCGGTTCGGCACGGCGTCCGCTTGCCGCCGAGCCTCGAGAACATCTACCGCGAGCTGGAGACCGATCTCGGCATCGAGTGCCCCCGCCATGGGTTCCTGGAGCATTGGGCGAAACAGGGAGTGCTCCTGCTCAACAGCGTGCTCACCGTCGAGATGGGCCGCGCCGCTTCGCACCAAGGCAAAGGCTGGGAGCGCTTCACCGACGCGATCGTCCGGCTCGTGAATGAGAGGCCGGAGCCCGTCGTGTTCATGCTCTGGGGGTCCTACGCGCAGCGCAAAGCCTCCTTCGTCGATGCGTCGCGCCACCTGGTGCTGAAAGCCGCGCATCCCTCGCCGCTCTCGGCTCAGAGCGGATTCTTCGGTTGCCGCCATTTCTCCAAAGCAAACGCCTTCCTCGAATCGAAGGGCCTGAAGCCGATCGATTGGACCTTGCCCGATCTCTGAACGACCCGACATCGCGCCGAAGCCCGAGGCGACGGAGTCGTCACTCCGCGTCGTCGTAGTCGGTGCGTAGACCGTGCACGTACGCGCAGCCGCGGCCGTCCTTCTTCGCGAGGTAGAGTTGCTGGTCCGCGGCCGCGAACAGGCCGTCGCGTGGCGCAGCTCTCTGGCCACGTCGCGCCGCCGATCGAGAGCGAGATGTCGACGGCGCGCGCCGCGCCGCCGATGCGTCGAGCGGCGGCGGCGAGCTGGTCGACGTTGACGTCGGGCAAGAGCGCCACGAACTCGTCGCCGCCGTAGCGAGCGAGGACGTCGTGCGTGCGGACCGACGCGCCGAGGAGCTGTCCGAGCCGCCGCAGGACGTCGTCTCCCGCCTCGTGCCCGCGCGTGTCGTTGGTGCTCTTGAAGAAGTCCACGTCGATGAGGACGAGCGAGAGGCTCGCGCCGGACCGCGCCGAGCGGGAGCGTTCCTGCTCGAACCGGATCTCGAGCTCGCGACGATTGAGGATGCCCGTGAGCGGATCGGTGCGCGCGTGCTCCGCGACGCGCGCGAGCAGCGAGAGGTTCTCCCAGACGAGCGCGATCTGATCGACGTAGAGACGCACGTGCTCGAGCTGGTCCCTCGTGATGCGCTCCTTCGAGTAGCAGTTGTCCGCGAAGATGAGCCCGAGGAGCTCGCCGCGCGTGCGCACCGCGCCGAGCACCATCTCGCCCGACGCGTCGAGCCGCACGAGCTCGGGGTTCATGGGGGTCGGGCGGTCGAAGAACAGGTCCTCGCCTCCCTCTCGAAGCGCGAGCCCCACTTCATCGTCGCCGGTGCCGGCGACGAGCATCATCGTCTGAACGCGCTGCTGGAAACGAGTGTCGAAGCGCCGATCGGCGTAGTCGTCGATGAGGCGCTCGATCGTCATCCCCTCGAGCTCGATCGCCTCCCAGATGCGGTGCGCCTCGGCGTCGTCGTAGGGCCCGATCGCCTTGGTCCCGACGAAGCCGCGCTTCGCTGCGTCCCACATGAAGAGCGCGGCGCGATCGAAGGAGAGGCCGTAGCCCGACGTGAGCCCCGCGAGCATGAGATAGAGCGCCTCGTCGAGGTCGGTCGAGGCGAGCATCCGCGCCGTGATCTGACGAAGCGTCGTGAGGCTGGACGACTGGAACGCCAGGCTCTCGAGGAGATGGGTGACGTCGCTCGGATCGAAGAGGGCACCGAGCATGCGCGTGAGGAGCGCGCGCATTCCGCCCGCGAGGTCGGACGCGTCGAGCGCGAGCCGCTTCTCTCCGACCGCGAGCGTCATCGCGACCGCGCACGGCGGCGGCGCCGTCGTGACCTCCCCGAACCGAAGGCGCACGCCCTCGAGGGCGAGCTTCAGGACCTGACGCGCGCCGAGCGGAATCGCGGCGACGTCGTCGGGCAACGTAGCGTCGATCCGAACGGGCTGCGGCAGGCGCCCGACCGCGACGCGCAAGTGCGGGGCGACCGAGACCATCCGGACGTGTCGCTCGAGCTCCGGAGACGGCAGACCCACCCCCTGAGTCTACGCCTCTTGCTCTCCGCCGCTCGGTCGTCAGGCGGCCAGGGCGCGGATCGGCTGCGTCTGGTCGGCGCCCATGGCCGACGGCTCGGACGTGCGGGACGGCGCGGCGGAGAGCGCGCCCGCCTGGAACAGCGGCGCTCCGATCGGCAGGAGCGCGCGGCCTGCTGCGTTCGTCAGCACGAGCGAGAAGGCGATGTAGAGGGCGAGCGCCATCAGCGCGACGGTCGCGAGCGCGATCGGCAGAGCGAGGGTGTTCGCGTGCGTCAGCTCGCGCGCGATCCGCAGGACGTAGAGGGCGTCGATGTCGAGCAGGAAGACGAAGAGGAGCCTCGAGAAGAAGCCAAACGCGTACGTCATGACCACGAAGATCATCAGGAAGCAAACGTCCACCGCGAGGATGACGGCGCTCGACGGGACGCGACCCTGCGCGAGCTCGGAGAGCGACCACCAGTTCATCACCCAGTTGAACGAGAACGTCGTGAGGAGCGTCCCGCCGAGCATGTTCTTGTTCGCGAAGCTCATCAGGCCGGCGAGGAACTGGCAGCCAGCCCCGAAGAAGAGGCAGAACCACGCGCACGTGCGGAGCGCCTCGGGCGTGAGCGCAGCCTGCACTCCGAACGCGACGGGCAACAGCGACGCGCATCCGATCGCGAGGCCGAAGAGACCGAGCGCGGTCGGGTCGGCGACGGGCAACGACGAGGTGGAGGACTGGGCGGTCGACTGCATGGCGGCTCCTTCGCGCGGTTCGTGCGCGACGCCCTCCTAGATCGTTTGCGGCAGTGCAGCAATAGCACTTCAGCAGAAGTTGCATACGTGCGTAATGTTCAGCATTTACGAATGTTGCGCCGCAGCATCGCAGGGTCACCGCGCGTGGGCGACGAGCGTCTCCTCGAACGCGGCGAGGAAGGCGGGATCGGCGGGCGCAGCCGAGGCGCCGAGGCGGCGCCGGACGAGGAGCGCGAGGTTGTCGGCGAGGACCTCCTCCGGGTGAATCGTGTACGCCGTGTTTCGCCCGATTCGGCGGGCCCAGTCCGTCGCGCGCGCCTCGATCAGCACCGGCGCGCCGTCTCCCTCGCGGACCACCGTCGCGTCGTTCGGATCGATCTCGAGCAGCGTCACGCGGACGACGTCGTGCATCGACGTTCGTTCGACGACGTCCGCGAGCGGCAGCGGGCTGGTGAGGAGCGGCACGACCGCGCGCTCCCCGAGCCGCAAGTAGTGCCCGAGCTCGTGCGCGTCGGGGTTCGTCAACCTCCGGTCATCCAGCTCCGGCGGCGACGAGATCGGTCCGACGCGCACGAAGCCGAGGAGCGCGTACGCCGCGTCGCGGAGCGCCGGCGACGCACGAGAAGCGACGTGGAAGAGCTCATGAGCAAGGAGCCGGATCGCGCGCTCGCCGCGGAGGGCTCTCACGCGCGCGGCGGGCAGGACGATCGCGTTCGACCGCGTGTAGGCGTGGTCGCGCTCTTCTCGTCCCGTCGTCTTCACGACGAGCACCTCCCGCGGGAGCACGCCGCCGAGCCCGCGCGCACCTCGCGCGACCGCGGCGAGCGCCTCCTCCCACGCCGCGGCCTCCTCGCGCGTGAACTCCAGCGCCTGCTCGCCGAGGAATCGCCGGAGCTCCGCGTCGTCGACCGGTGCGCTCGTCCGCATCCTGAAGGAGCGATCGAAGCCGCCCAACGCGCGCGTGAAGTCGTCCTCCGCCGCGAGGACCGCCCGCCCCTCGGATGCACTCGCGAGTCGGAGTAGAGTCATCTCTCGGCCGATACTACTGTTGCTGTTCCGATGAGTGCCATATCGCGAGAGGACGCCTTCGCTGGTTGCATGCTCGGTCTCGCCGTCGGCGACGCGCTCGGGTTTCCGGCCGAGTTTCGGAGGCGCGAGCAGATCCTCTCGTCGTTCGGGAGCGCGGGGCTGACCGACTTCGTCGCCCTCCACGATCCGCGATGGCCGGCGCGACCGGCGATCATGGGGCGCGCCCATCCGCTCGGGACGTACAGCGACGACACGCAGATGACGATCGCGGTGGCCGAGGCCGTCGTCGCGGCGGGCGACGCGTCGCTCGACGAGCTCATGGAGGAGATGGGGCGCCGCTTCGTCGCCTGGAGTCGTGCGAGCGACAACGATCGCGCTCCCGGGAACGCGTGCATGACGGGCTGCGACGCGCTCGCGCGGGGCGTCCCTTGGCGCGAGGCTGGCGTCGCCGACTCGAAAGGATGTGGCAGCGCGATGCGCGTCGCGCCGATCGGGCTTCGCTGGTGGAACGATCACGACCGCCTCCTGGAGGTCGCGCGCGCTTCGGCGGTGCTCACCCATCGCCACGACGCGGGCGTCGAAGGTGCGGCCGCGGCGGCGCTCCTCGTCGCGCTGGCGGTGGACGAGCGAACGCCGGTCGAGATGCACGAGGCGCTCATGAAGGAGTGCTGGCCGCGGTCGCACGACTTCGCGGCGTGCCTCTCGAAGGTGCCCGCGCTCCTCGACGCGCCGCCGGAGGTCGCGCTCGCGGCTGACGGCCTCGGAGAGGCGTGGGTCGCGGAGGAGGCCGTCGCCTCCGCGCTCTGGTGCTTCTGGCGATCGCCGTTCGATTTCGAGAAGACGGTCCTCACGGCCGCCAACACCGACGGCGACTCCGACAGCATCGCGTGCATCGCGGGCGGCATCTCCGGCGCGTTCAACGGGGTCCGCGCGATCCCGGAGTCGCTTCGTCGTCGCGTCGAGAACGCGGACGGCCTCTCACGACTGGCCGCGACGCTCGCGTCTTTGCCAGCCCCATAGCGGCGTATTCTCCTCACGATCCGCCCCCGCACCTCGCTCGGCGGCTTTTAGAGAGCACAGCCTATTTCGATATCGCGAATTGCGTTCTGCAACGATGTCGAGCGCGCGAGCATCAACGACGGTTCACGGCGGCGCTCGGGGCGCCGTCGAAACGCGTCGTTGGCGGCGGAATGGCGGTTGCACCGATCGCGGCGCGTGGGTCGGTGCGCGTCGCTCGTCGCGCTCGCCGCAGCGTCGTCGCTGCTGGCGGGGTGCCATTTCGGGGCGCTCCTCCTCGTCAGCAACGCCGCGAGCGCGCGCGGACCCTACCGCCCGGAGTCGCTCGCGCGAGAGCTCGGCGCCGGATCGGTTCGGACGATCGGATGCCTCGACGTCGGGCTCGTGCCCTTTCGACGCGACGGGGGCGACCTCGTCGACCTCCATGTCGGCAATCGCTGCGGATACCCGGAGGCGCTCGACATGCGAAGGACCGTCATCACCGGCTACAGCGACACCGGCGCGCCGTTCGACGTCGCCTTCTCCGATCCGCGCGGAGAGATCGAGCTCCTCCACCTCGGCGGCGCGGATCACGCGCGCGAGCGAATACGCCTCGATCGCGCGGGCGCCGCGCGGAGGCTCTGCTTCGACCTCGAGCGCATCGATCCCGACGCGCCCGCCGCCCGGCCGCGGCCGCTCTGCTTCGCTCGGAACGGAGGCGCATGGGTCCCCGCGTAGGCGCGCTCGTCGCCGCGGCCGTCATGACGTGCGCTTGCCGCGCCGACGCGCGAGGGAAGACGTGCGTCGAGACCGGCGACACCGTGGGCGAGACGACCTGCCGGCGCTACGGCTCCACGTGGGCGATGGAGCGAGTGACCCCGTTCACCGCGCGCTTCGGGCTCCGTTATGGCGAGCTCACGACGAGCGGCGCGCGCTTCAACGACAACACGAAAGAGAGCCGGCGGCCGCGCGGCTACGAGGGATACGTCTTTCGCGGCGACGCGCTCGGCGCGCCGACGCTGAGCGGCTTCGGTCCGGACGGCGGCGTCACGGTGTACCTCGTCGACCAGCTCTACGTCGGCGGCGAGACCGGCTTCCTCTTCGGATCGGCGCGGACCAACACCTTCGTCGCGAACGGCTATCAGCTCCGCGACGGCGGGCGCGGCATCGACGTCATGCTCTGGCACGCCGCGATCCCGATCGGATACCGCGTCCCGCTCGGGCGCGCGCACCTCCGCGCGGAGATCGCCGGCGGCGGCATCATCGGCGTCGTCTTCCACGACATCACCGGTCCGGGAGCGCCCGCGAGCGAGCAGTCCGTCGCCGCGCGCTGGCTCCTCGAGCCGCGCCTGGCCGCCGGCGTCTGGTTCACGCAACACGTCTCGTTCGGCGCCTACGCCGGCGTCAACCTCGCCGACTCCGGCGCCGCCGCGCTCGGCGTCTCTCTCACCTTCCACAACCGCGCCTTCGACGGCGACTGGGCGCTCTGGTGACGACGCGGTACACTCGCTCGACGTGCGCCGCATCCCTCTCGCTTTCATCGCGTTCATCGCCGCGTGCAGCTCGAGCGCGGAGCCTGCCGCGGAGCCGTCGGACCGCCCGCGCTCGTTCGGCACGGGCGACGGCGGAGGGCTCGGGACGTCGGACGCCGGCGCGGACGAGTGCGCGGAGGAGACGAAGGACGTCTTCGTGCTCAGCGAGCAGCGGCTCCTCTACTCCTTCCATCCGCCGACCCTCGCCTTCACCTTGAAGGGGACCGTGAACTGCCCGACCGGCGGCGCGATGCCGACGTCGATGGCGGTCGATCGGCGCGGCATCGCGTGGGTCCGCCACACCGACGCGAGCCTCTGGAAGGTCGACACGCGCGATCTGGCGTGCGAGCCGACCGACTTCGCGCCGCCGGGGACGAGCGACACCTTCCACAAGTTCGGAATGGGCTTCGCCACCGCCTCGAAGGGCGGATCGAACGAGGTGCTGTTCCTCTCCGACAACGGCGGCGGCGGCCTCGCCAAGCTCGACACGCGGACGCTGAAGCTCTCGTTCGTCGGCGCGTACACCGGCGCGCTCGAAGGAAAGACGAGCGAGCTCACCGGGACGGGCGAAGGCAAGCTCTATGGCTTCTTCGTGACGGCGCCGGCGCAGATCGCGGAGATCTCGAAGGGCACCGGCGAGATCCTGAGCACGAAGGAGCTCCCCGACGTCTACGCCGGCAACGCGTGGGCGTTCTCGTTCTACGGCGGCGACTTCTACATCTACACGAGCTCCGAGGGGAACGGCGGCGGCCCACCGCGCGCCGGCGGCGGAGGCTCCGACGTCACGCGTTACCGCCCGAGCGACGGCAGCGTCGAGATCGTGAAGCGCAAGGTCGGCTTCAAGATCGTCGGCGCCGGCGTCTCGACGTGCGCCCCCACCGAATCGCCGCGGTAGCGTCAGGCGCGCGTCCGGCGCTCTTTCCGTCGTCACCGCACTTCGGCGCCGTTCTGCTCGAGCACGCCGGCCACCTTCGTCCCCGCGAGGAGGCGCGCGAGGACGTCGCGGACGCTCTCGCCGCCGAGGATCGCGAGCGGCGCCATGCTCTCCGCCATGCGCTCCGCGAGGGCGCGATCGCCGAACGCCTGGAGCGCGGCGATGAGGTCGGGCGAGACCGCCTTCGCCTTCTCGCTGACGGCCTGCACGTGCGCGGTGATGCGCTGGAGCTCGAGCCCGAGCTCCGCTTGCAGGCCCTCGATCTCCGCCGCCTTCCCCGCGCGCTCCCGCTCGCGCTCCGCCAGCGCGACCGCGTCGAGCGCCTCCTGCTCCGCGCGCTTCGCCGCGAGGCGATCGCGCGAACGCGCCGCGTCCGACGTGATGCGCGCGACGTCGACGGTGTGCTCGCCCTCGATCGCAAGGACCGCGAGCTCGCTCCGCTGCTTCGCCGTCGCGGCCTGGACCTCCGCGATCGCGCGGTCGATCGCCTCGCGCTCGCGCACCAGCTCGAGGCGGCGCTTCTCGCCCTCGAGCGTCAGCGTCTGGGCGACGACCGCGTGCTGCGCCTCGACGAGGAGCGCCGCGATCTTCGCGTCCCCGATCGTGACGTCGAGCACCTCGACGTCGTAGACGCGCATCCCGTTCTCCTGGAACACGCGGCCCGGACGCTTGCCGCCCTCGCCCGGCTGGCCGAGCACCACGTCGCGGACGAGCGGCGCGACGCGCGGATGGAGCTCCTGGACCTTGTGCGCCTTCACCGCCGCGCGCACGAGGGAGCGGAGGTGCTCGGTGAGGAACTTCACGTAGTTCTCGACCGAGAACCAGCGGCTCGGATCGCCCTCGAAGTTCACGCGGTACGAGAGCCGGACGCGGATGCTGACGAGGTCCGCCGTCTCCGCCTCGATGACGTCCGAGACCTTGTTGTAGAGCACACGCAAATAGACGGTGCGCTCGACCCTCGCGTCGCTCTTCGGCGTGCCGGTCGAGAGCTCCATCGCCTGGAGGACCTCGTCGTATTCGAGGAGGTGGGTCGCGGGAGAGACGATGACCTTGCGCTCGCCGGTCTTGCTCACGACCTCCACCGCGTAGCCGGTGTGAGGCGCGATCGACACCGCGCCGTCGTAGCGCGTGTCGAGCACGATCGTGCGCGGCTGGGTGAAGCTCTGGTTGCGCTCGAAGTCGTCGCCCACGAACGCGGGGGGCTTCGCGGCGGCGGGCTCCGCCGGCGGCGGGGCGGGCAGGTTCCGCTTCGTGCTCGTCTCGGGGACGAAGTCGCGATGCTCGTTGTCGCGGAGCGCGGCGAGGCCTTCGTTGTGCTTGATCGCCGCCTGGTTGCCGGGGAACCAGAGCTCGACCTGCCGCCGGTCGAGGACGCGGCGGACGATGACCTCGCGGCGCGGGTCGGGGAGGAAGATCCGCGGCCCGCGCTCGAGCCGGATGTGCCCGGCGTGGCGGTCGAGCACGTAGCGCGCCTCGCCGGCGGGGATCGCGACGGAGTGGTGAATCGTCTGATCGCCATAACGGACGATCGCGTGCTCGGGGCGCGGGAAATAAATCATCTGTTCGCGGCCGGTGATGAACAGCTCGTCACCGACCTTCCGCGCCGTCCCGTCTTCTTCGGAGTACGGCGCGATCACCTTCACGTAGATTCCGCTGTTCTCGTTCAGCTCGATCGCGCGGAATTTATGGACTCCGCCGCGCTCGACGAACGTCTCCGTCGGGCTGGGGAACACCACCGCCGGGCCGCGGAGGAATTTCTTGTCGCCGTTCTCGTCCAGCAAAATGGCATATTCGAGGCGCTCGAGCGTGACCGCGTCGCGGACGTAATTGCCTTTGTCGTCCGGCACGACCTCGATGCCGGTCGGCGGAATGTAGAACGAGACGTCGGTGCCGCGGATGACGAGCAGGTTCCCCATCGTGAGGTCGGGGAGCGGCGGCGCGGGCGGGGGCTCGGTGCCTTGCGTCTTGATGACGGCGTTGCCCCAGTTCGCCTTGGCCGCGTCCTCATCGTAGACCCGCACGACGAGGTACTGGTTCGAGCGGAGGTGGTGACCCTGGATCACGCGGACGAGCTGGCCGGGCCACAGCGCGAACGAGACCGGGCCCGCGATCGTCCGCTTCCGGCCGACCTCGAGCTCGACGAGGTTGTTGATCGCGCCGGTCTTCGGGTGGGTGCCGTCGTGGGCGGGGTTCTTGAGGAGGACGTACCAGCCGACCGGCGCGACGGCGAAGGCGTTGATCGCCTCCTCCAGCGTGACGCGCTCGAACCGCTTCGTCTTCTCGGTGAAGACGACGGGCTGATCGGTGTTCGCCAGGCTCGTCTTGTGCGGCCCGACATAGACGTTGATGTTCCCCTTCGTCTCGTCCGAGATGAAGGCGTACTCGTTCGGCGCGAGCACGAGATCGCGCTCACGTGTCCTCTCCCTGTCGCTCATGCCGATCGACGTAGAGCCGGATCGGCGATTGTCCAGAGCGCGAGCGGGCGCTCAGAAGCAGCCCTTGGAGCGGAGCGCGGGCTGGAGGCCCTCGCAGGTCCGCCAGCCGTTCACGCAGAGCGGCTCGTACGGCGTCGTGCTCGCGCCGCAGCAGACGAGATCGACCGGCGTCTTGCAGATCGGGATGCAGCAGACCGCGGGTTGGAAGTCGCCGCAGCTCATGTCGACGGAGAGGGACGCATGATGCTCGCCCGGCTCGCACTCGGCGGGGCCCGAGCGGCACGTCCCGCTCTCGGCCGCGCAGTCGCGCGGCTCCTTCACCCCGCACTTGCCGCTCGGCTGCACGTGGGCCGGAGCGCGGCAGACGCACATGCCCTCGAAGCAGCTGTGCTGGACCGACGACGTCGCCGGATCCTCGTTGCAGTCGACGTCGGTCTTGCAGACGGCGGCCGACGGCGAGTCGACGACGAGCCAACAGGTATTTCCCCAGCCGCAGAGCGGCTCGGACGATGGCGCGCGCGCGGGTGGGCCGCCGGGCGTGGCGTACGGGCCGAGGCATAGGCCTCCGCGCGCGGTGCACGCGTCGATCGACGCCGACGACGAGGGCGGCGGAGGCGGAGGCCGCATGGTCGCCGCGTCGGCGGAAGAGGAGCCGGCCGGGCCGCTCGACTCGGTCGCGAGCCGACCGCTGCAGCCGAGGATCAAGATGCCGCCCGCGACGAGTCGTTTCATGTTCACGGTCGCAGGCCTGACTCGAAGAGCGCGGCGGTCGGCGGGCCCGACCGCGTGGTCCGCGGGCAGATCGGGACGAACGCGGAGAGCGTGCTGTCGCCGAACGTGGCGCAGAGGTCGGCGCACACCTGCGAGCCGGGGTGCGGGTTGCAGCATGCAGCAAAATCGTCAAAGACGGGCAATCCTCCGGCGAGGCCGGGGCCGCACGTCGTCGCCTTGCTCCGCGCCGCGAAGCACGCGAGCACGGCGTCGTCGTCGGGCGTCGTCGCGTGGGCGTCGCAGCGCGCGGTGCAGCCGCCGCAGCTCCCGGGCGCGAGGCCGATCGCGTCGAGCTCGCCCGCGAGCGCGGTGCCGACGCTCTTGTTCGCGACCGCGCAGTCCGCGAAGAGCTGGCACATCTCCTTGCAGCCCGCCTGCGCGACCGGCGCGCACGTCGTCGCCACCGGCGCCGGCAGCGCGAACGCGGAGCTCGCGCACGTGGATCCCGCGCTCGCGGGGACGGGCGGCAGCGCGAGCGCGGAGCTCGTGCCCTTCGGACGCGCGAGGAGGACGTCCATGAGCCAGCCGTTCATCGGCAGCCAGACGTGACCGAGATCGTCGCCGCGGCACCAGGCCTGGGCGACGT
The DNA here is from genome assembly GCA_019637155.1 of Labilithrix sp. NCBI lineage: Bacteria > Pseudomonadati > Myxococcota > Polyangiales > Labilitrichaceae > Labilithrix > Labilithrix sp. The sequence goes on from JAHBWE010000017.1 coordinate 33,432, forward strand.
TCGGCTCGCGCGCGAAGTACTGCGACGCCATCGCGGCTTGCTCGACGAAGGTGAAGCCGGACGCGCCGACGCCGGTGACGGGATCCCAGCCGCCGAAGCCGTCGTTGTCGCCGCCCCACGTGACGATGACGGTCATCGCGCCGAGCGCCGAGCGGGCGACGGGCTCGGTGAAGTCGAAGACGCCCGACGCGACGACGCCGCCGGCGAACACGTCCGAGCGCATCCGGAGGACGTGGTTCGTGAAGATGCCGCCCGCCGAGTGTCCGCCGGCGTAGACGCGCGCCGCGTCGACGGAGAAGTGCGCGCCGACGCACGCGCGGAGCGAGTCGACGAGCGCGAGGTCCGCGTTCGGGAGGGCGGGCGCGCCGGGGAGGTGCATGCCGTCCCAGACCGGCCACACGCTACCGTTGCCGACCGCGTCGGGCGCGACGACGATGACGCCGCGCGCCGCCCACTCCGCGAGGCGCGCGCGGTGGACGAACGAGCGACCGGTCTCGCCGGTGCCGTGGAAGGCGATGAGGAGCGGCCGCGGCCCGGTGAAGCTCGGCGGCGGGAGGAGGAGCTCGAAGCTCCGCGTCTGTCCGCCCGCCTGGTAGCCGGTGTTCGATCCGGCGCGCGGCGCGGGGCAGATCGAGACGGGCTCGGTGACGGCGGCTTCGGCCTCGGCGGGGGCCCGATCGACGTCGACGTTCGAGCAAGCGACGGCGGACGAGACGAGGGCGACTCCGGCGAGCACGCGGCGCATGGGCGCCGCCGTACCATGGCGCACGCGCGGCCGCTACGACCGCTGCAGGCTCACGCGAAGAAGCGGGCGCGGCTTGGCTTGGCGCTACGAACGTGGCCGGCGCGTCGCGCGGGCGACGAGGGCGCGGCGATCGACCTTCCCCGACGGCGTGCGCGGCAGCTCGTCGACGAGGCGGACCTCGCGCGGGACCTTGAACGCGGCGAGGTGCTTGCGCACGAACGCGCGGAGCGCCTCGGGCGGGGCGTCGTCGGCGACGACGAAGGCGACGCCGGCCTCGCCCCACGTCTCGTCGGGGACGCCGACGACCGCGCACGCGAGCACCTGCGGATGCGCGGCGAGCACGCGCTCCACCTCGGCGGGGTAGACGTTCTCGCCGCCGCTGATGAAGAGCTCCTTCGTTCGCCCGACGACGCGCCAGCCGTCGGGCGACGCGTCGAGCACGTCGCCGGTGCGGAGCCACCCGTCGTCGGTGAACGCGGCGCGCGTCGCGTCGTCGTCGCGGAAGTAACCGGCGAAGACGTGAGGTCCGCGGAGGAGCAGCTCGCCGTCGGGGGCGAGCGTGGCCTCGAGGTCGAACGTGGGGACGCCGACGACGTCGCGACGCGCCGGGAGCGAGACGGGGCGGAAGCAGTTCGGCCCGCACTCCGTCATGCCGAACCCGACGACGAGGCGGTCGCCGAACGCGTCGGCGACGCGCGCGGGGCACGGCGCGCCGCCGACGAGCCAGAGCCGCACCGACGGCGCGGCGTCGGGCGCGCCGAGCGCCGCGAGCCGCTCGAGCATCTGCGGGACACCGAAGGCGACGGTCGCGCCTTCACGCGCCATCGCGTCGAGCGACACGCGCGCGTCGAAGCGAGGCGTCACGACGACGGTGCCGCCGAGGACGAGCAGCGGCGTCGCGAGCACGTTGAGCCCACCGGTATGGAAGAGCGGCGCGTCGGCGACGGCGACGTCGGCGGCGGAGAGGTCCCACGCCCGCGCCGTGCTCCGCGCGTTGGCGAGGAGGTTCTCGTGCGTGAGGAGCGCCCCCTTCGGTTTCCCGGTCGATCCGGAGGTGAACAGGAGGACGAGGGACGCCCGCGGCGAGGTCGCCTCGGTTCTTGGCTCGACGTCCACGGCGGCGGGCCGGGCGCCGAGGACGAGGCGCGGCTCGGCGACGGCGAGGATGGAGTCGAGCTCGGGCTTCGGCAACCGCGGGTTGAGCGGCGCGAGGATCGCCCCGCGCCGCGAGCACGCGACGAGCAGCTCGAAGACCCACGGCGCCGCATCGGCGACGACCGCGACGCGATCGCCGGGCCCCACGTCGCTGCGCGCGAGCCACCCCGCGAGCCCCCGCGTCCTCTCCGCGAGCGCGCGGTACGTGATCCGCTCCCCACCCTGCCCACACACGAGCGCGATCGCATCCGCCCGCTCCCGCGCATGCCGATCGACGACATCGTGCAGCCACGCCATCACGCAGAAATAGCATCGACCCCGCGCGCACGCGGAGCGGCACACCCGGCCTCATCAGGCGCCGCCCCCACGACACGGCAAGGCACTGCGCGACGCGACGTCCACGAGCTTTCTTTAGGCGCGCACGACGCTCCAGCCTGCTGCAACGCCTTCGGTATGCGGCGTCGCGAGGATCTGCCTTTTCGCTACGCATCACGACCACATCCAGCCCCGCCCAGCCCTCTTCCGCGCGCCCCCAACCTCCCGCGTTTGGATGCGCCTCACGCCCAGCCCGGAACAAGGCTCCCTGACGACCGCGCGGCGATGCGTCTCTTTCCTCCCGACCACGAGTGGCTCGACTCCACATGCACGGTCATGCGTCCTCCCCTCCGACCGCGCGGCGGCGAGTGGCTCGACTCCACATGCACGGTCATGCGTCCCTCCCCTCCGACCGCGCGGCGGCGAGTGGCTCGACTCCACATGCACGGTCGCCCCCTCCGACCGTGGTGGTGGGTGGATCGTCGTGGCGGGCGCGTCTCAATTTATTTAAAATTAAATAAATTCGTTGTGGGGCGACGAGTGGCTGCTACTCCTACCTGCACCCACCGAGTGGGCGGAGGAGAAAATGCGTAGCTATCTCAATGGGTTGACGGTTGCGTTTGTCGTTGGGGGAGGGGTGTGCGGGGTGGAGGGATCTGCTCTGGCTGGAACGGATTGTGTGGAGGCGCGGTGTTCGGCGGGGCATGCGGAGATGGTGCTGAACGGGAAAGAGCCGCTTCGCACCGAGATCGATACGGGGTGGATGCCGTCGTGCGACAAGGGGCGGGAGCACTGCAACAAGGGGCTCCAGGTCCGCGCGAACGTCGCGCTCACCGCGACCGCGGCGAGTGACGATCTCTTCACCGCGTCGCTCGGGCGGAGCGCCACTGTCGTCGCTGCGTGGCCGGACTCCTCTCGGCTCGAGCTCACGCTGGCGTCGGGCAGCACCGCCGACAGCACGCTCGCCGTGCGGCACACGCTCACGCCGCAGGTCGAGCTCTACGTCGACATCGGCCCATTCGAACGAGGCTTCACCTTCCCCGCGACGCGCCTCGTCCAGATGATCCCAGGCGCGAAGTTCGACTACGAAGCGTCCGCGCGTGCGTCGTTCGCGGGCTGGGGGTTCGGCAAGGCCTCCGTCACCGTCCCCGCGCCGCCGCTCGCCGACGCGCAGCTCCTCTCGGTGCAGCTCGACCAGCTCGCCGACGTGATCGGCAACGTCACGCGCGGCACGCTCTCGCTCCACGCGCAAGCCTCGCCGACCGTCGTCTACCGGACGACGAAGGTGATGGTGAGCGGCGTCGAGCTCCACGAGACCTCGAAGGTGCAGCTCCCCTTCCCGCCCGGCGATCACGACTACCTCGATCTGCCGGCGACGATCGAGGGCGAGCTCTCGGCGAGCGGCGACCTCGACGTGCTGCCCGCCGCGACGCTCGCGAACATCGGCGACATGCAGTTCAACCCACCCGCGACGATCACCTTCAGCAGCGTGAAGGTGCGGAAGCACTTCGAGACCGAGGCGCAGCGGTACGTGTTCGAGCACAAGACGGTCCACATCCCGCTCCCCAACATGAGCCGCATCGTCCGCGAGACCGACGGCGCGTTCGTGAAGGTCGGGACCGAGGGACGCGTCCCCGCGATCGCGACGAACACCGGCGAGGCGCCGCTCGTCGTGCGGCTCGAGAGCGACGACCCGCTCTTCGAGGTGCCGAGCGCGCCGATCGAGATCGCGCCCAAGTCCGAGCGCGCGCTCGACGTCGTCTTCCGCCCGAGCGCGCTCGGCCGCGCCGACGCGACGATCAAGGTCACGTCGAACGATCCCGACATGCCGGAGCTCACGTTCCACGTGACCGGCGACGGCGCGAACGAGACCAAGCCGCGCCCCGACGCCGACGGAGACGACGAGTCCGACGGCGCCGCGGGGACCGCGGACGAAGGCTGCGGCTGCCGCGCGGCGGGCCGGCGAAACGGAACGGAGCCGACGCTCGCCGCGCTCGGCGGCCTCGCGCTCGCGGCCGCGCTCGGCGCACGCCGCCGCAAGGGTACGCTCGGCGGCCTCGCGCTCGCGGTCAGCCTCCTTCGCCGCAGGGGTCCGCGGCGGGATCGCTGACGCCGGCGTCGACGGCGGTGTGCGGCTGGCTCGAGAAGCCGAGATCGAAGGTGGAGTAACCTTGCTTCTCGAGCGGATCGATGACGACGCAGTATTCGCCGTAGCCGCCCGCCTCCGTGGGCAACGTCACGAAGCTCGCGCGGCAAACCTCCGTCGTCGCGTGCGCCGCGACCTGGCTCGTCGCGAGATCGATGATCGTCACGCTGTGCTTCTTGATGAAGCCGGCGAGGCCGATCTCGCCCGGTCCTCGCACCTTGATCGCGAAGCGAGGGGTCGCGTCGTCGGTCGCGGCCGCGAGGCGCGTCCCCGGCGAGATGCCTTCGGCCTTGCGGCACGCCGGATCGACCGCGTCGGCCTGCGGCGGCGCGGGCTCGCGGCAGGCGAGGAGACCGAAGCTCACGATCAGGAGTGTCATCGCTCGTCTCATGGTCGACGTCAGCGTACCCGAGGAAACGCGACCGCCCTACGAGAGCCTCATCTGCGTCAGCGCGCCCGCGCGTCGAGGACGGCGCGGGCGACGAGCATCGCCACGAGCGCCGGCGCCACCACGATGAGCACGAACCGGAGGACGAGCACGATCGCCGCGAGCGGGACGATCGATCCCTCGCGGCCGAGGATCATCTCCGCGATCGGATCGAGCACGGCGAGCCGCCGCGCGAGCAGCACGTACGCGAGCACGAGGCCCGCGAGCACCACCGCCCACCCGACGTGGCGGCGGCTCATCGGGGCGGCCTCGCGGTCAGCGGCGTGAGGGCGTGGCGTCGGCTCATCGGAGTGGCCTCGCGGTGAGCATGGCGAGGAGGAGCGCGTTGCCGAGGACGCCGCCGGCCGCGAAGGCCGTGCGGCCGTCGACGCTCGTGGGGACGCCGAAGAGGCTCGTCGATCGATAGAGCCCGCGGAAGCGCGCGCGGTCGCCGTGCGTCCTCGTCGCCGCGATCGCGAAGCCCGTCGCGCCGACCGAGACGCCGAAGAGGATCGGGCCCGCGTTGACGTCGCCCTCGCCCGTGAACCCCGACGCATACTCGCGCACGCCGCCGAAGCCGAGCACGTCGACCCAGAGCTCGGCGACCAGCGCGTCGTAGAGCCTTCGCGCGAGCACGGGCGTCGCGAACGAGAGGAAATACGACGCGATCGCGGTGCCGGAGCCGCGCGGAGCGTCGACCGCCTCGCAGCTCCCCGACGTCATGCGCTGGAAGAGGAGGCCGGTCTTACCGTGAAGCGCGCACCGCTCGAACGTCTCCGCCCACCGCGCGAGGAGCTCGGAGCGGTCCGTCTTCGTCGCGCGCGCGTGAAGGCCGATCGAGCCGACGACGGCGGCGACGTCGGGCGGCCACGTCTCGCCCGGGTACGTCTCGATCATCCCGTGCTTCGACGCCGCGATCCGGCGCGTGAGGTCGGCGGTGATCCGATCGTGGAGCGGCGCGTGCGGGCCATCAGGGTCGATCATGCGAAGCATGCCGAGGCCGAGGTTCGTGTAGCCGAGGTACGCGCGGCCCTCGTCGTACGCTCGGTCGCCCTCCGCGGCGTAGACCTGATCGGCGTAGACGAGCACCGAGGGGTCCGCGAGGTGATCGGCCGCGGCGCGCATCGCCGGCAGGTACGCTTCGCGCTTCTCGGGGTGGTCGAGCACGATCTGCCCGAGGCCGAGGAGCGCCATCTGATGGATCGCGATCGTCGACTGGCCGTCGAAGCGGACGAAGCCGGTCTGGTACGCCGTGGGCCCCTCCTGCTCCATGACGCCCTTCACGACCGTCTGCGCGAGCGCGTCCTGCGCCGCGAGCTCTCCGTCGAAGTACGCGCCGGCGCCCACCCCCGCCGTCCAACGCGGCACGACGAGGACGACGAAGACGACGACGCTCGTCAGGATCAGCCACCGCCGCGATCGCGACATCGATGCCACGCGCTGGCGCTACTTCGGCGCGGCCGCCGCGGCGACGGAGAGGAGCGTCGCGTGTCCCGCGAGGGCGGCGTCGAGCGCGTCGTCGAGGCCGCCGTTGTGGAACGTGTCGTCGAACGTGTCGTCGGGCGGCGCGACGGTCCCGGCGCCGAGGAACGCGCGACCGGTCGTGAGGTCGGGGTGGCTCGCGGCGACGAAGACGTCGCCCGGCATCACGTCGGACGCGCCGGCGAGCGCCTTCAGCGTCCCCGCGCGCTCGCGATAACAACGCGCGTTGCCCGACGCGGCGGCGAACACGCGCTCGCCGGCGACGAGGACGACCGCCACGCCGCTCGCGAGCTGCGGCGGAAGCCCCGGCGCCGCGAGCTTCGAGGCGCCGGCTTGGTCCGCGCACGCCAGCTTGGCGAACGTGCCCTTCACGACCTCCAGCGCCGGCGTCGCGAGCTCCCCCTGCACGGCGGTGAGGAGGACCAGCCGCGCGCCGTCGACCGTGCGCGCCTCCACCGTGGAGCAAGCGTCCACCGCCGTACGCCGCCCGACCGTCACCGCCCCAAACGACATTCGTGCCATGGCGCGAAACGTATCCGAGATACGCTCGGAAGCGGACGCACGAGGCTCATGAAGAGACGATCGGCGATGGTGTTCGGCGCGGTCGGCGGCGCAAGCGCGCTCGCGGTGGCGTGCGGCCTCGATCTCACCGGCGTCGCGAGCGTCCGGAGCGAGAGCGACGCGGGCGGCGATGTGTCGAGGCCGCCGCCGACGACGACGACGGAGCCCGAGGCCGGCGTCGAACCTCGCTGCGACGGCGGCCTCTGTCCGCCGGAGGTCGTCCTCGCGCTGCCGGCGACCGAGCTGGTCCGCGCCGTCACCGTCGACGGCCCCTTCCTCTATTACGTCAACGCGACGTCGAAGAAGGTGTTCCGGGTCAACGCCGCCGACGGCAGCGAGCCGCGAGAGATGGTCTCCGAGGAGGTGCGGCAGCTCGCGGTCCGCGGCGACGTGCTCTTCTACACGTACCCGCAAGGGATCCGCCGGATGACACTGACGACGCACGACGCGGTCGGCGGCGGAGAGGGCGTGGTGGGCTGTCTCGACATCGACAAAGACGGCAGTTTTGTCTATGTCGCTGACTTCGCCAAAAACCGTATCATGCGCCTCCCCTTCGCCGCCGGCGGCACGGCGGCGGCGCTCTTCGAATCGGAGGACGGCGTGCAGAGGCCGTGGGGCGTCGCGGTCACGGCGACGGACGTGTTCTTCACGCTGAGCGGCGGCCCGCCCGGTGAGCTTCGCCGCCGGCCGCTCACGCCGAGCACGACGCCCCCGCTGACCCTCGCGCGCGACCGGGAGAACCCGAACTGCATGGTGATCGACGAGGCGGGGCGCGTCTACTGGCCCAACAACCGATCGGGGACGCTCGAGCGGATCGACGCGGACGGACGCAACGTGGTCACGCTCGCCGCCGGCCAGGGGAAGGGCGACGGCGCGACCTTCACCCAGCTCGGCATCGACGCGCGCTTCATTTACTGGAGCGCCGACAACGAGATCCGGCGGCTCGCGCGCTGATCACTTCCCCGCGCGCCAGGCGGCGACGGGGCCGGGCTTCAGCGACGAGGCGGGGAGCTTGCTCCACGGGATGACGTGCTCCTCCGGGACGCGCGCGAGGATCACGAGGCCGTCCTCGCGGAGCGAGAAGCGCGGGCGGAAGCCGAGCTCCTCCTCCGTCTCGCTCGTCTCGAAGCGGCCGGCGCAGAAGTCCTCGCCGAGCCCCTCGTTGCAGTCGGCCTCCGCCGCCTTCAAGCCTTCCGCCGTCAGGACGTCGGAGAGCTTCAGCTCCGCGCCGGTCGCGACGTCGAAGGTGTGCGCGTACCACGCGTGGCCGATCGAGCTCATGCCGCTCATGAAGTGGCTCTCCGCGATCGCGATCGAGAGGAGGCCGGCCTCGTTGAGCTCCACGGTGTAGCTGCCGTCCTGCTCGAGCGTCAGCTCTTCGTCCGCGCCGTCGCAGATGCCCGCGATCACCGGCTCGGCGAGGACCTTCGCGATCGCCGCCGTCGCTTGCGCGTTCGGCGTCGTGACGACCGGCCAGTCGATCGCGACCCGGCACTCGGGGCTGGCCGATCGGATCTCCTTCGTCGTGACGGTCACGGCGGCCTCCGGCGCGCCGGTCATGTTCGACTCGCTCGCGGCGTTCGGCTCGTCGGCGGTACCGGCGCAGCCGGCCATGAAGGTCATGAACGTTCCGAGAGCCAGGGTCGTAGCGAGCGTCTTCATCGTCATCTCCTCTTGGAAGAGACACGAGCACCTCATATGCCAATGTGGGAGGCCTCGGAACGCGCCGTAAGTGACGGAAGTTACTCGATCAGCTCGCGTGCGAGGTGGTCCGGCATGCGGGTACAATCCGGCGCCATGACTCCCCGCGGGCGGATCATCGTCTTCGTCGGGATCGCGCTCGCGATCGGCGTGGCGGTGGGCTCACGCTTCCGGGGACAGCCGGAGGTGTCCGACGCGAACGAAGAAGAGGAGTGCGGCGCGCGCGTGACGAAGGAGGAGCTGGAGCGCTCGGTCGCGATCGGGACCCAGTTCATGATCGCGCACCAGAAGCCGGCCGGGAACTTCGACTACGAATACGACTGGAAGACGAAGCAGTATTCGAACGACGACAACTCCGCGCGCCAGTCGGGCGCGCTCTGGGGGCTCTCCCTGCTCCACGCCTTCGCGGGCGCGGACAAGGCGTCGCCCGAGCTCGAGGCCGCGCTCGGGCGGGGCCTCGCCTACTTCGACGACGCCTCGCGCACGACGCAGGACGGCTGGCGCTATCCCGTGTATCCCGCCGGCGAGGACGGAGGCGCGGACGGAGGCGCGACCGGCAGCGCGCCGATCGGCACCGCCGCGCTCGTCACGCTCGCGGTCCTCGATTACGTCCGCAGCCTCCCGGCGTCGGACCAGGTCGAGCGACCGCGCTGGGCGAAGCGCGCCGACGAGTACGTCGGGTTCCTCGCGACCTCGATTCGCAAGGACGGGACGTGGCCCGGCGAATACAGGTTCGAGACGGGCGCGGGCGCCGGCGCGCACTCCCCGTATTCGGACGGCGAAGCGCTCCTCGCACTCGTGACCGCGATGAAGTACCACGGCCGCGACGATCTCCGGCCCGTCATTCTGCGCGCTGCGATCGAGGGGCATCGCGTGAACGTGGAGCAGGCGCGCGCGAAGAACGCCGACTCCGCGACGACGAAGGGCTACTACCAGTGGTCGTCGATGGCGTACTACGAGCTCGCGACGTCCGCGATGGGAGAGGCGCCCGACGCGCCGCCCTACGGCGAGTGGCTGATGGACCTCGCCGACTGGATCATCGACGTGCATCGGATCGTCGGCCGGCCGCGGAACACCGGCTACGCGTACGAGGGCATCGTCTCCGCGCTCGCCTGGGCGAAGGCGAAGAAGGACCCGCGCGCCGACAAGCTCGCCTGCACGACCCATCGCGGCCTCTCGAACCTGCTCGGCTGGCAGGTCGGTCACCCGCGCGCCGACAAGCTCGGCGCGACCGACGATCCGAAGGCCGTCGGCGGCGTGCAGAACCACGCGACCGAGTCGCCGCTCCGCATCGACGTCGTGCAGCACCAGATGCACGCCACGATGCTCGCGATCGAGCACCTCTTCTAGCGCTACTTGATGCCGTAGCGTTTCAGCTTCTCGTACAGCGTGCGGAGGCCGATCCCGAGCTTGGTCGCGGCCGCGCGGCGGTTGCCGGAGACCTCGCGCAGCGTGCGCTCGATCGCGTCGCGCTCCATGTCCTCGAGCTTCGCCGGCGCGGCGGACGACGGCGCCGTCGTCGCGGTCGAGTCGAGCCAGAGATGCTCCGGGTGGAGCACGTCGCCGTCGGCGAGGATCAGCGCGCGCTCGAGCGCGTTGCGGAGCTCGCGGACGTTGCCGGGCCACGCCTCTTCGCGAAGGCGATCGCGGAGCGCGGGATCGATCGCCGGCGCCGCGCGCCCCGCCGCGGCGGCGAGGTCGCGCACGAGGCGCTCCGCGAGCGGGACGATGTCCTCGCGGCGCTCGCGGAGCGGCGGCAGGCGGATCGGGAACACCGCGAGCCGGTGGTAGAGGTCCTCGCGGAAGGTGCCCTCCTTCACCATCGCGCGGAGGTCGCGGTGCGTCGCCGCGATCCAGCGGACGTCGACCTCGATGCTCTGCGTGCCGCCGACGCGCTCGAAGCTGCGCTCCTCGAGGACGCGGAGGAGCTTCGCCTGGATCGGCGCGGCGAGCTCGCCGACCTCGTCGAGGAAGAACGTGCCGCCGTCGGCGAGCTCGATCCGGCCGCGGCGCTGCGCGTGCGCGCCGGTGAACGCGCCCTTCTCGTGGCCGAAGAGCTCGCTCTCGAGCAGCGACTCGGTGAGGACGGCGCCGTTGATCGCGACGAAGGGCGCGTTCGCGCGCGGGCTCGCCTCGTGGATCATCCGCGCCGCGACCTCCTTCCCCGTGCCGCTCTCGCCCTGGAGGAGCACCGTCGCGCCGCTCTTCGCGACCTTCGTGAGCGCGAGGACGACCGGTGTCATGCTCGGCGCGCCGTACGTGAGCGGCGTGCTCGTGACGACCTCGTAGGTCGGCTTCGGGGCCATCTGCGCGCGGCGGGCGAGCGCGCCCCTCACGAGGTCGCGCACCGCGGCGGGGCTCGACACCGGCTTCTGCAGGTAGTCGAAGACGCCGAGCTTCATCGCCTCGACCGCGGTCGCGACGTCGCCGAACGCGGTGAGGACGACGAGCTCCACGTCCGGCTGCTCGGTGCGGAGCGCGCGCACGAGCTCCATCCCGCCGAGGCGCGGCATCTTGAGGTCGGTGAGCACGACGTCGAACGGCTCCGCCCGCGCGAGGGCGAGCGCGGCGGCGCCGTCGGCGGCCTGCACGATCTCGTGGCCGTCCTTCTCGAGCGACTCGGCGAGGAACTCGCGGATCCCGTCTTCGTCGTCGGCGACGAGGACGCGGCCGGTACGTTTGTCGTTGCTCATGACGCCTGCACCGGGATCCGGAGGTCGAAGACCGCGCCGCCGTCGGGGTGCGTCGCGCCGTCGAGCGTACCACCGTGCTGCTCCGCGATGCGGCGCGCGACGGCGAGGCCGAGGCCGGTCCCGCGCGTGCGCGTCGTCACGAACGGCTCGAAGATGCGCGCCTCTTCGCCGGGCGGGAGGCCGGGTCCGCGATCGCGCACCGAGACGCGGAGCTGGCCGTCCTCGTGTGTCGCGACGAGCGAGACCTCCGCGTCGCTCGCCTTGAGCGCGTTGTCGACGACGTTGTGGAGCGCGCGGCCGAGGCGGTCGAGGTCGGCGTCGATCGCGGGCGGCGCGCGATCGAGATCGACCTGCACGCGCGCGCCGTCGAGATCGGCGAGCGCGCGGTCGACGAGCGCGCGGGGCGTGACGGCGGCGCGCTCGATCGGCCCGTCGCGGACGAAGTCGAGGAGCGAGGTCGTGAGCACCTCGAGGCGCTCCGCCTCCGCGACGACGCGCTCCGCCTTCGCGCGCCGCTTCGCGTCCGCGCCCTCGGCGGCCTCGGCCTCGGCGAGGTCCTCGACGAGGAGCTGGGCGTGGCCCTTGAGCGACGCGAGCGGGTTGCGGAGCTCGTGCGCCATCACCGACGACATGCTGCCGAGCGCGACGAGGCGCTGCGCCCGCGCCGCGCTCGCCTCGAGCGCCGCGACGCGCCGCGCGCTGCGCGACCACGCGACGGCGAACGCGAGGAGGATCGCGCTCGCCATCGCGGCGACGACGCCGACGCGGGTGTGATCGCGCTGGAGCGTCACCATCATCGGCGGCTCGAGCTCCACCGCGAGGAGCGGCCCCGCGTTCATGCGCCGGACGACGACGTAGCGAGGCGAGCCGTCGATGGGGGAACGATCGCGATGCGCGTCGATCGGCGGGAGCTCGTGCGGGAGCGCGGGCGGGTGAGGAGGAGGGACGATCCCGAGCGCGCGGACGCGGCGCCCCTCGATCGTCGCGGCGCCGGGGCGCGCGGGGCCGGAGGGCATCGTCGCGTGACCCGCCTCGACGACGGGTCGGCCCTCGCGATCGACGAGCGCGACGTAGCGGAGGCCCTCCGCCTCGTGAGCGGCGAGGAGGCGGCGCAGCGTCTCCGCGTTCGGCGGCTGCACCTCCTCCGCCGTGAGCTCCGACGCGAGCGCCGCGAGGACGATGTCGCTCTCGCCGCGCGCGACGAGCTCGGAAGCGTCCGCGAGCGCGCGGCGCGAGGTCGCCACCGTCACCCCGAGCGCCACGACCGCGAGCGCCGCCATCGCGACGCCGCCCAGCCGACCCGTCTTCATGCCTTCGTCCTTACTGCGGAACCCGCAGCCGATGGAGTGCGGATTCTGCACTCTTCGCCGAGCGCGACCGCGAATTGACGCGTTTTTTGGGGAGTCATCGATTGGCAGGCCCTTTGCGATGAGCCCCAGCACGCTCCGAGCCACGGAGCTTCAGGAGAAAGACAGCCCCATGATCTCGATTCGTTCGCTCTCGCTTCCGGTCCTCGCCCTCGCCTCCCTCGTCGCAGGTTGCAGCGCGGAGAGCGGCACTACCTCCGGCGCGGAGACCACCGATTCGGCGCGCACCCAGATCGTCACGCAGGTCGAGCTCGCGTCGGCGGAGGAGCGCGGCGCCGGCCCGATCCACCGCCACGGCCCGCACGGCGGCCCCGACTTCCTCGTCGGCGCGGCCCTTCGCGCGCCGCTCGACCTCACCGCCGAGCAGCGCGCGACGATCGAGGGGCTCACGCACCGCGAGCGTCCGCCCTTCGATCCGAGCCGCGCGAAGGAGCTCGCGGCCGCGATCCGCGCCGGGAACGTCGCCGCGCTCCCGAAGCCGCCGGCGCCGGACCTCGCCGCGACGGCGAAGACGATCCAGACGCTCCACGACACGCTCACCGCCTCGCAACGCGCCGCGCTCGTCGACGACATCGAGGCCCACGCGCCGAAGGTCGATCCGAGCAAGGAGGGCCCGAAGGGCGCCAAGGGTCCGCCCCACGTCATGCGCAAGGTCGTCTTCCCGTTCGGCGACGACCTCGGGCTCACCGACGCGCAGAAGGAGGAGCTCAAGGCGCGGATCGAGGCGAGCGCGCCGGCGAGGCCCGACCCGGCGAAGCTCGCGGAGATGCGCGGCAACATGGAGGCGGCCCGCCTCGACATGAAGGCGAAGCTCCAGAGCTTCAAGGCCGACAGCTTCGACGCGACCGCGTTCGTCACGCCGCCGGCCACGGCGAAGCCGAACGTCGAGCTCCACCTCCGCGGCAACCCGCTCGCGGACCTCGTCTCGGTGCTGACGCCGGAGCAGCGCGAGAAGCTCGCGCAAAAGATCGAGCTCGGTCCGCCCGCGCGCTGATCTTTTCCGTCGCGCGCGGCGCTCGCGGCGTAGCCTGGTGCGCGTAGCGCCTTGAACCGCAAGAGACCGCAGCCCGATTTCGCCACGACGCCGTCGCTGTCGTCGCCGATCTTCTGGCACTTCGTGTGGAAGATGGTGCCGTGGCTCGTCGCGACCGCGGTGTACATCGTCGCGGCGGCGTCGATCGTTCGGTGGGACATGGGCCGCATCGGCGAGGCGCGCGAGGACTTCGGCGCCGAGATGTACGGGATGTACACGCAGCTCTTCTTCGAGCCGACCGCGACGCTGCCGCACGCGCCGATCGCCCGCTTCGTGTTCTGGATCACGCCGGCGCTCGGTGTCCTCCTGCTCGTCCGCGGCGTCGTGCGCGTCGGCGCGTCGGTCTTCGACGTCGAGGAGCGACGCAACCTCTGGGTGAAGATCATGACCGATCGAATGAAGGGTCACATCGTCGTCTGCGGCCTCGGCCACGTCGGCATCCGCATCGTCGAGTCGCTCAAGGCGCTCGGCGTCGACGTCGTCGCGATCGAGCGCGACAAGAAGGAGTCGTTCGTCCAGACCGCGGAGCGGCTCTCGGTCCCGGTGCACCACGGCGACGCCCGCCAGGACGACCTGCTCTCCGCCGCGGGCATCGCGCGGGCCCACGCGGTGGTGTGCGCGACGGACGACGACTTCACGAACCTCGAGGTCGCGATCGACGCGAAGCGCGAGAACCCGGACATCCGCGTCGTGATGCGCGTGTTCGATCAGCGCGTCGCCGAGAAGATCGGCTCCGCGCTCGACATCGAGAAGACGTTCAGCGCGTCGGCCCTCGCGGGGCCGCTCATCGCGCTGCAGGCGATCTCGAACGGCGTGCTCGGCGTGTACCGCTCCAACGGCGACCTCCGCGTCGACATGGAGATCTCGGCGCCGAGCGAGTGGGACGGGAAGACCGTCGTCAGCTGCGAGGACGAGATCGACGGGCGGATCGTCGCGCTCGCGCGGAGCTCCGGCAAGCAGACGCGGCCGCGGCACGACACGAAGATCGAGCGCGGCGACCACCTCACGATCGATCTCCCCGCCTCGATGGTCGGGACCGTCGAGCGCCTCACGGCGCGCGACGCCGCCCGGAAGTGATCCGTCCCGTCAGCGCTTCTTCGTCTTGGCCTTCGCCTTCGCTTTGGCCTTCGGCTTCGCGGCGGCCTTCTTCGCGGCCTTCTTCGCCGTCTGCCAGACGCCGAGCGTCGCGCCTTGCGGATCGACGAAGACGCCGAGCGCGCCCATGTTCCCGACTTCCATGTATGGGATGACGATCGTCGCGCCGTTCTTCTTCGCCTTCGCGATCGTCTTCTTCACGTCCGCGACGTCGACGTAGGCGGTCCACGACGTCGGCTGATCGGGCGACTGCTTCGCGCCGATGCCGCCGCCGACGCCCTTGCCGACGTCGATGCCGGTCCACTGCATCTCCGGGAAGTCGGTGAGCTTCCAGTCGAAGACGCTCCGGTAGAACTTCTTCGCCGCTTTGACGTCGTCGGTCGCGAGATCGAGGTGCACGAAAGGGTTTCCCATGCGCGGCAGCGTCGAACGAAGCGGCGAGGTCGTCAACGGTCGCGACGACGCGGTGTACGCTGGAGCGAAGGGCATGGCGAGAGCACGGACCGCCGTCGTCGGTGTCGTCGAGAACGGGAGCTCCGCGGTGCTCGTCACGATCGCATCGGACGGAGCGTTGCTCGATCGAAGACGCGTCGACCTCACCGGCCCGGACATGCCGACGCACCCGCATCATCATCAAGGATCGTGGGCGGTCGGCCGCTACCTGAGCACCCCCGGCGCGCGGCCGATGCCGCTCGCCGACGCCGTCGCGCTCGTCGAGCGGGTGCGCGTGGCCGCCGCACGCGGCGCGCGGGAGGCGCTCGCGGATCTCGCGGCGGCGGTGGCGTCGACGAAGGTCCCGATCCGCGGCATCACGCTCCGCGTGTGCCCGCCGTTGCCGCCGACGGTCGAGGAGCGCATCGCCGACAACCGCGCGCAGACCTACGCCGACACGGTCATGTACCGCGAGGCGCTCGCCGCCGCGGCGGAGGCGCGCGGATGGAAGGTGCACTGGTACGATCGCGAGCGCGTCCGCGTGAGCGCCGCGATCGACGCGATGGGCAAGTCGATCGGGCCGCCGTGGCAGGCGGCGCACAAGCTCGCCGCCGCGGCGGCGGTCGCCGCGCTTGCATCGCGCGCGTGACACCCCGGTCCGCGATCGAATCGGGGGCCAGGTGCGATGCGCGCGAGTCTCCGCGGAGATCGACGAGCGAGCGCGGGCGGAACGACGGTTGCAGCCTCGCGCGCGATGCGCTCGCTCGGTCCCCTCTGCGCGCTCGCTCTCGCCGCCTGCACCTCCGCCGCCGAGACGGACGCGCCGCCGGTGCCGGTCGTCGTCCTCACGGACGAGGCGCCGCGCGTCGACGAGGCTGCACCTGCACCTGCGACGGGAGGCGCTCCGGAGGAGGACGGCGTCGTCCCCAAGCTGTTCGTGCGCGGCTTCGGCGCGGGCGCGCCGGGCTTCGTCGACGGCATGCGCTCGTTCGATACGTACAAGAAGCTCATGATCGCGGCCGGCTTCGACGGGGAGCGGCACGCGCACGACCTCGGCGACTACGACGACGGCAGCGACCTCGCGGGCATGGTCGGCGAGATCGGCGCGAAGCTCGAGGGCGTCATGGCGGGCTATCCGGCGACGACGAAGTTCGACGTGCTCGGGCATTCGCTCGGAGGGATCATCGCGCTGCGCGCCGTCCTCGATCGGAAGATGACGCCGCGGGTCCGCGCGTTCGTCGCGTTGTCGTCGCCGATCTACGGACAGGACAAGCAGCCATTCAACTGCCGGCTCGGCTTCCGGTGCACCGACGTCTACACGACGTACTCGCCGTTCCAGTCCGCGCCGGTGATGGCGTACATGGACGAGCATCGCGCCGAGCTCGCCTCGATCGTGCGCTGCTCCGTCATCTCGCCCCAGGACGGGACGATCGACACGCCGATGGCGGGCGGACAGTTCCCGGACGGAAAGAACGTCGTCGTCGCGGACGTCTCGCACATGAAGCTGATGAAGAGCGAGGTCGCCTTCGCCGCGATGAAGGAAGAGTGCTTCGACGGGAAGCTCTGACGCAGCGCGCGGGCCGCAGCCTTGCAATGCGCTCGCGGTATGGATGCGACCGATCCGTTCGTTACCCGCCACGGTCTGCGGCCGAAGCGATCGCGCGGCGGAACCTGGCTATTTCTCTTCGGGATCGGCGCGCTCGTCGCGGGGCTCGGCGTCGCGGGACTCTACTTCGGTCGTCCCGAACGGTGGGACCATCGTGCTGCGCCGAGCGAAGCCGCCACGCCGGCCGCAACGGCGGAGCTGACGTCGGCAGAGACGGAGACGGAGACGAGGCCGGCGACGCTGACGATCGGCGACGATCCGGCGGCGGAGCCGACCGCCGCGCCACCGCCGCCGCCGGTGAAGCAGCGCCCTCCGCCGCCACCGAAGAAGCCGCCGCCCCCGCCCGAGCCGACCCCGGAGCCCGAGGCCGATCCGTTCTCCACCGTCCACTGACGCCGGCATCTCGTGTGCACTGGTGGGAGAATTGTCCACCCTTCCGACACTGGAAGTGTCCGCCCACACCGAAATGTACCTGAAATTTGGGGTGAGGCGTCGTTGTAGGTGTTGGTCCGACCGTTGCTGATACCCCTGGCGTGAACGCCGCCACCTTCCTCCGGGTCGCTGTTGCCTCTCTCCTCGCTGTGCTCGTCGGCTGCGCCGCCGAAGAGGTCGGGGAGTCGGGGCGCGACGTGAAGTTGCTCACCGGGACCCGCCTCTCGCCGTCGCAGGTCTCGAGCGAGCTCCGCGCCGCCGGCTTCGAGGAGAGCGCGATCGGCAAGATGCTCTGCACCGCGAAGTACGAGTCGAGCTACTACGACCGCGCCCTCGACCGCAGCGGCCGCAACGTGAAGCGCGGCCTCTTCCAGATCGCGAGCAAGTACGTCGGCGAGCTCGACGGCTGCCCGAACAGCACGGAGGAGCTCTACGATCCGGCCCTCAACGCGCAGTGCGCCCGCGCGATCTTCGAGGCCGAGGGGATCGAGACCTGGTCGAGCTACACGGCGCACAAGTCCGAGTGCGATCGCATGAAGCCGCCGCCGCCGCCGGCCGCGACGCAGCCCGGGACCGACGTCGTGACGACGCCGGTGTCGATGCCCGAGCCGACCGAGGACGACGTGAACGAAGCGGAGAGCGCGCCGGCGCCCACGCCCGCGCCGAGCACGCCCGATCCCGCGACGCCCGGCTCGCCGAGCGAGCCCGATCCCGCGACGCCCGCGCCGCCGCCGCCCCCGGCCGCGATCGTCGGCGGCTGCTTCTCGAACACGCTGCAGGACACGATGGAGCCCGGGGCCTGCGTCGAGTCGAAGTTCGACAAGGTCTGGCAGCAGTGCAAGGACGGCAAGTGGTACCGCGGCGGCGACGACACGAACGGTCGCTTCGGCCCCTGCAACGGCTCGTTCCCGCTGCCCGAGTGAGTCAGGTCATGCTGCCGCGATGGCGCGCGAGGCACGCGTCGCGCGCGCGGACCTGATCGGCGAGGAGGGAGCGCGCGTACGCCGCGACCTCCTCCGCGCCGACGAGGAGGCTCCGTCGATGAAGGACCGACGAGAGCGCGCGCGACAGCTCCCGCGCGGTCGCGTAGCGCGCGGCGGGGTCCTTCGCGAGCGCCTTCATCACGACGCCCTCGAGGTCGCCGGGATAGCCGGCGACGACGGTGCTCGGTCGCGGCGGCGTGCACTCGAGCACCTGCGAGAGCGTGTCGAGATCGGTCTCGCGGCGGAAGAGGCGGCGCGTCGTGGTGAGCTCCCAGAGGATGACGCCGAGCCCGAAGACGTCGGCGCGACGATCGACCCGCTCGCCGCGGACCTGCTCGGGCGACATGTACGGGAGCTTCCCCGCGACCGATCGGCCCGCGCAGCGCGTCCCCTCCACCGCGGAGAGCTTCGCGAGCCCGAAGTCGACGACCTTCGTCGCGCCGTCGAACGTCACGAAGACGTTGTGCGGGGTCACGTCACGATGCACGAGCTCGAGCGGCGCGCCGTCGGGGGACGCGAGCTCGTGCGCGGCGTGGAGGCCCGCCGCGGCGTCGGCGACGATCCGGCAGGCGATCTCCGGCGGCACCGGGCGGCCGCTCACGCGGACGCTGCGCAGCCACGCGGAGAGCGGCTCGCCGTGGAGGTACTCCATCGCGATCCAGTAGCCGTCGTCTTCCCTTCCGAGCTCGAGGATGCTCGCGACGTTCGGATGGACGATCGCCGCGGTGAGCCGCGCCTCGTCGAGGAACATCCGCACGAAGTCGTCGTCCTCCTGGAAGTAGGGGTGGAGCTGTTTGATCGCGGCCCAGCGCTCGAAGCCGCAAGAGCCGGCGAGGCGCGCGAGGTGCACCGTCCCCATGCCGCCGGCGCCGATCTCCTCGAGGAGCCGGTAGCGGCCGGCGGAGCGCGCGACGGGCGGAGGCATCGCGCCGACGGCGACGAGCTCCGCGTGACGCGCGCGGGAGAAGCTCGGGAGGAACAGGTCGGTCTTCTCGTCGTCGACGTCGCCGAGCCAGCTCGGTCGCGTCTTCTTGTGCTCCGCCCAGAGCCTCCGCACGCGCGCCACGCGCGGTGAGCTCCCCACCTCCGCCGGCGCGAGCGCGGCGAACGCGGC
Organism: Labilithrix sp.; assembly: GCA_019637155.1. NCBI lineage: Bacteria > Pseudomonadati > Myxococcota > Polyangiales > Labilitrichaceae > Labilithrix > Labilithrix sp. The sequence goes on from JAHBWE010000017.1 coordinate 52,719, forward strand.
GGCGGCCCACGCTTCGTCGACGAGGGCGGCGCTCTCCGGCGTCGCGAGGAGGAGATCGAGGAGGACGAGGACGGAGCGAGCGGCGCCGCGCTCGTGGGCGCGGCGCGCGACGCGCGCGAGGGCGGCGGCGATGCGGTGGTCGTCGCGGGCGCGAGCGGGGAGCGCGGCGGCGACGACCTCGATCGCGGCGGGATCGTCGACGCAGGCGAGGAGCGTCTCGACCGACTCGGCGATCGTGCGCTCCGTCGGCTCGACGTGGGGGAGGAGCGCCGCGACGACCGAAGCCGCCGCGGCGCGATCGGCCGCGGCCGCGGCTCGTCCTCGCGCCGCGTCGAACGCGGCCCCCAGCGTCGCGGCGGCAAACGTCGCAGGTCGATCTCGCCAGGCCATGCTCGTAGCACCAGACGGCGGGCCCGTCCGGACCTGACACTTCGCCACGCGCTCTTGTGGCTTGGCTTCAGGGCGGCGGGCGGTCTCGCGGTCCTAGACGAACGAGCGGAGCCACCATCCGAGCTCACGGCGCCGCATGAAGCCGGGGAGCTCGCGCCAGGTCTTCCGGGCTTGCCGGCGTGCGTCGGCGGCGCCCGCTTCGTCGCCGCGTCGAGCGCGGACGCGCGCGAGCATCACGAGCGGCTCGAGGGTGGACGAGTTGAAGGTCGTGCACGTACAGAGCGCCTCCTCGGCCTGCTCGTGGCGCCCCAGCTTTTCGAGCGCCTTCGCCGCGCCGAGGTACGCCTCGCCGAAGCGCCGGAAGGTGCGCTCGTTCGCCTTCGAGCTCGCGCTCGAGAACGGCTCGCCCTTGTCGGGATCGATCCCCACCGCCTCGCCGAAGGCGCGCAGCGCGTCTTCTGCCCTGCCCTTCCCGAGCAGCGCGAGCCCGCGCAGGTAGGCGATCTCCTGATCGCGCGGGGCCTTCGCGCGCGCCTCGTCGAGCCACCGCAGCGCCGAGCCGTGCCAGCGGAGATCGAGGTAGGCCTGCCCGAGATCGCGCCGCACGGTGACGTTCGCCGCGTTCATCGTCGCCTGGCGCTTCAGCCCCGAGATACGTCCGAGGTTCTTCACGATGACGACGGGATCGGGCAACCATCGCCGCACGAGGAAGAACCCCACGACCCCGAGCGCGACGTACGGATTCTGCTGCGCGAACGCCGCGAACAGCATCACTGCATAATACATCCAGTAGTAGCTCATCGCCCGAAGCCGATCGTAGACGCTTTTCCGCTCACGCTTCGGCGTAGCGATCGACGCCCGCCTCGCCCCGCTCGCTATGCCCTCGTCGCGGGCGCGCCCTCACGCCCACGTGCGCTCGGAGGGCGTACGTGACCGCGGGACCGACCACGCCTCGCACCACACGAGCGGCGTGACCGCGAGACGAGCACCGTCTCGCGACTCGCGATCGGCATCACCGCAAGACCAACACCACCTCGCGCCTCGCGCCTCGCGATCCGCGCGCCCGCGGGACGAGCACCGCCTCGCGTCTTGCGGCCTCGCGATCGGCGCGCCCCCGGAACGACGTAGCGAAAGGCAGAGGCCGCCAGCGCCCCTGACCGACGACGTAGCGAAAGGCCGGAGGCCGTGCGAGGCCCATATCAAACGCTCATGCGTACGAATGCGCCGTTCGGGTTCGGATAGCGAGGGGACCAAACACCACCTCGCACCTCACGCCTCGCGATCGGCGCGACCTCGAGGCACCGAGACCGAACACCATCCCGCGACTCGCGATCGGCGCGACCGCGGGGACCAAACACCACCTCGCGACTCGCGATCCACGCGACCGCGCACCATCTCGCGTCTCGCGACTCGCGAAGCGCACGACCGCGAGACCGAGCACCATCTCGCGACCCGCGAAGCGCACGACCGCGAGACCGAGCGCCGTCTCGCGTCTCGCGATCCACGCGACCGCGCACCATCTCGCGTCTCGCGACTCGCGAAGCGCACGACCGCGAGACCGAGCACCATCTCGCGACCCGCGAAGCGCACGACCGCGGGACCGAGCGCCGTCTCGCGTCTCGCGAAGCGCACGACCGCGGGACCGAGCGCCGTCTCGCGTCTCGCGACCGCGGGACCGAGCATCGTCTCGCGTCTCGCGATCCCGACTCGCGACTCGCGCGACCGCGGGGACCGGAGACCGCGAGAGCAAGCACCGACTCGCGTCTCGCGACTCGCGCGACCGCAGGGACCGGAGACCGCGAGACCGCGAGAGCAAGCACCGACTCGCGACTCGCGACTCGCGCGACCGCGGGGACCGGAGACCGCGAGACCGCGAGAGCAAGCACCGACTCGCGACTCGCGACTCGCGACTCGCGCGACCGCGCGCGTCTCACCACGCGATCTGCCTTGGTGTGAACCTTCCCTGAAAAAATCTGAAACTGGCGCACATGTTCCCACCTTGCCTTGCATGTGGGGAGGTGGTTGCTACATAGACACTTGTTCGTTTTTATGAATCGATCGGGAGGCGTCAAGTGTTCAAAATGACCTCATATTTCGTCCTCGCTTCGGTCGTGCTTGGTGCCTTTGCGGCCGCGGGTTGCGCGGCGCCCTCCGAAGAGGAGGAGGACGTCGCGGAGACGTCGGACCAGGCGCTCACCGGCTGGCAGAACATCGTCAACATCAGCGTGCCCGGCTTCGGCTACGTGAACACGCTCGCGACGCCGCATCGCGCGCTTCGGCCCGTGCGCGGTCGCTACATGAAGATGTCCTGGCCGGCCGCGTGCAACGCGCAGCTCACGCAGATGTCCCTCTACGGCACGTCGCTCGTCACCGGACAGCGCCTCCCGATCACCGCGGTCCTCGTTCGCGGCCCACAGCTCGAGCCCGGCTCCAGGATCGCGTCCTACTACTCGATCAACAACGGCGACGGCGCGACCGTCCGCGAGATCGGCCTCTTCGGGTTCGTCGGCGGCCCCTGCGAGATCGCGTTCGAGCAGTCCGACTCGCTCAACGGCGGAGGAGGAGGTGGAGGCGGCGGTGGTGGTGGAGGCGGTGGTGGTGGAGGCGGCGGTGGTGGTGGCAGCAGCGTGATCTCTGGCTACACCTTCTCCGGCTTCACGCAGTGCCGCTCGCTCGCGAACGACATGGCTTGCCCCGCGATCGCCGACGCCGTTACCGACGCGTGCCTCGATCGCAACGGACGCACGTCGACCTGCTCCGACTGCACCGTCGTCTGCAGCATCCCTGTTCGCTGAGTCTTCCGACGCGCGAAGACACGAGCTTGCGGGCAGCCTCCGACCCTCCGGTGGTAGGTTGATCGCATGACGAAGGACGGCCTGCTCGGCGCCGCGATCCTCGCGCTGGCGCTGGCGGGCTGTCCGGGCGCGGGATCGGCGCCGCGGGTCAGCTTCGATCCGCTCGTGGCCTTCGATCGGCGCGACGACGCGATGGCGCAGACGATGCCGCCGAACAAGCCGGCGGTGCGGCGCAAGCAGCCCTTCGCCGGGTTCAACGAGCAATTCAATCGGCACTACACCGATCCCGACTACACGCCAGCGACGGTCGTCTACGTGAGCCCCACCGGCAACGGCAACGGCGCGAGCCCGTCGTCGCCGGCGTCGGTGCGGGAGGGCCTGTCGAAGGCCGCGCCCGGGACGCGCGTCGTGTTCCAGCGCGGGACGTACCAAGGCTGCTTCGAGGTCGGCAAGGACGGCACGTACGACGCGCCGATCGTCCTCTACGCCGAGAAGAACCCCGACGGGTCGCGCGGCGTTCGCATGCAGTGCTGCGGCCACGGTCGCGCGAGCTGCTTCAACTTCGAGGGCACGAGCTACGTCGCGGTCGACGGCTTCGAGCTCCGCGGCGGGCGCTACGGCGTGCGCGCCGTCGGCGGCGACTACGCCGCGAGCCAGCACACGTGGGGGATCGCGGTGCTCCATTGCCGGCTCGACGGGCAGGGCTTCGACGGCGTCCTCACCGGCGCGGTGGATTGGTCGGTATTCGAGGACAACGTCGTCAGCAACTCGGGCGAGGACGACGGACATGGCATTTACCTCTCGAACGGGAGCGACCTGAACATCGTCCGGAACAACGACCTGTTCGACAACATGGGCGCGACGTTCCAGATCAACGCCGACCCTGCGTCGACCTGCGACGGCGACTTCCGGACGGAAGACTGCGACGCCGTCGCAGGGACCGGCGACGGCGGCCGCGGCGCGTCGGACTTCTTCCTCGTCGAAAATAACTATTTCCACCACGGCGACGCGCAGGGCTCGAATTTCACGTCCGTGCGTTACAGCATGGTGCGCAACAACGTATTTGCGTCGTGGGGCCGACACGGCGTCAGTTTCTGGAGCGAGGCGGCGGACCCGGCCGACAAAAGGCGATTCAACCCGCGGCTCGGGTCGCACCACAATCGCGTTTATCACAACCTATTTGCGTCTACGAACGACAGGCACATGCTGCAGTTCGTCGCCAATTCGGATTCCTGCGACGTCCGCAACAACCTGTTCGTCGGAATGACCGTCAGCGGCGACCGCGTGAGCGCGCGCCCGACCGCGACGTGGCTCGAGACGGACAACACGGTGACGAACAACGTCTACGAGCACAACGTCTACCTCGCGGGCCGGTTCGACGGCCGGCGCGGCCCTGGCGTGAGCGAGCTCGCGCGCCCGGACCTCGACCCGGCTTGGTTCACGCGGCTGCCGACCGGCCTGCCGAGCACGGTGACGGACTTCCAGCCGAAGCCCGGCGCGCCCTTCCTCGACATCGCGCCGCGCCTCCCCTCCGTGATGCTCGATCGCGCCGGCAAGCCTCGTGGCGTGCCCGCGGACGTGGGACCATTCGAGCTATGATGTCTTGTCATCGTCAGGGGCTTCGCCCCCGACACCCCCACCCCAGACACGGCCCTCGAAGACTCGGGGCGCTTCGCGCCCGCTTGCGCGGCCGCTTCTGGGGCCCTTTTGCGCCGACGCCGGCACACAGCGATACGCGTTCGCGGCTTACGTCGCGCACCGCGGCGGCGAGCTCCGCGAAGACGGGACCACGCTGCGCGCCGAGTGGAAAGACGAAGCCGTGACCGCGAGGGTCGACGACGGCACGGTGTACGGCGTCGAGGCCGCGTGAGCGCTCATGAGCGCGCCGCTCGTCGCACGTCTCTTCCATCTCGTTGGGCAAGCGCCGCCGGGCGGGGTGGTCGCGCGGACGTTCGCCCGTGCGCCGCGCGAGCGCCTCGTGCGCGCGGTCGCGTGGTATGCGCACGCGCGGACCGGCGGCGTCGCGGCCTCGGCGCTTTTGTCCGGCCTCCGCCTCGTCGTGCGCGGCTGGGACGACATGTACTTCACCGCGACGGTCCCACGCGGCGCGCGCCGCGCCGACCTCGCGACGCCGAGCCCGCGCCAGGCGCTCGTCATCCGCCACGGCCGCGCGGGCCGCGGCTGGGAGAAGGAGTCGCTCCCGACCATCGGCAAGGTGCGCGGCGAGATCGACCTCGCCGTCGCGTGGCTCGCCGGCACGACCGGCTGCATCCTCCACGACGACTGCGCCGCACACCCGGAGCTCGGCGCCGCGTGCGCCGGCTTGCGCTAACCTTTCGACGCATTTCACGGGAGGCGATGCGCGACCTCACGAAGAGCGTCCGCGATGGCGCGGTAGCGCGGAAAATGCGGGCGCGATCATTTTGCAGGGAAGATTTTCGAGCGGCGTTTCGGCCTCGGATCGCGTTGACGCGTCGTCGCTTCGCGCTAAAGGGTGCGCGTGTTCCTTATGCGCACCTCTCTTCTTGCGGCGCTCGGCGTTGCGTTGGTTGCTTGTTCCGCTCCCACCAGCGAGGAGGTCGGCTCCGGCGAGCAGGCGTCGCTCTCGGACGTCGTCTCGATCGTGCAGAGGCCGGACGGGCGCTTCGACGTGTTCTGCCGCGGGCGCGACGGGGCGCCCGACTTCACGCAGACGGTCGAGGCGAGCGCGATCCACGACGACTCCGTGTGCTCGCCCCCCGCGCCGCCGCGGCCCTCCGTCGTGCCGGTCGGCAACCGTCGCGTCGCGATCCCCACCCACGCGTCCAACCGGACGCTCGAGCAGTGGGGCGTCGACACGTGGGAGGGCTTCGCGTCGTTCGACGTCCAGGTGCAGGGCGGCAACGGGTACAACATGGCGGCCACGCTCGTCGACGGCAGCGGCGCGAGCTACCCGCTCTCGACCACGCGCACGCGCTACGAGCGCCTCCCGACCCCGATCAAGGTCATCGGCTCGAGCAACCCGTACTACGCCGGCGAGGTCGTGTTCAGCGCCACCTCCGTCGAGGTGACGAAGACGACGTCGACGCCCGGGCTCGCGAGCAAGTACGCCGGCACCGGCCTGACGCTCCTCAAGACGATCGCGCCCGAGCTGCCGAACGCGCCGGTCACGCTCACCGTCGGCGCGACCTTCTTCAAGAACTTCACCAACGGCAACGCGTGCTCGCGCGCGTCGATCGTCGACGCCGCCGGCCAGTCGGTCACCCTCGATCCGGAGACGCCGTCCCGCCGCGCCACGCTCAAGGCCCCGATCAGGGTCCAGGTGCAGCAGACCTGCATCTCCTCGCGCCTCGCCGCACCGGAGAACGGGGACGCGGACGTCGACGTCGACGTCTCTCGCATCGAGATCGGCGCCGCGAGCCCCTGAGCGCGTCACCGACGCACGAGGCGGAACCCGATGTTGGGGGCGCCCCACGCGTGGACGTCCGGATGCCGCCACGATCCTTGCTCCCGCGCGGCGCGGAACGAGACCGTCACCGCGTCGGCGCAGTCGGCCCACGAGCCGCCGCGAACGACGCGCCTCGCGGGCGCGTCGGGATCGGGCGGCTCGCCTCGCGCCGCGCGGTGGTACGCGAGCGCGTCGTAGCGATCGGCGGTCCACTCCGCGACGCCGCCGCACATCGCGTGGAGGCCGTAGCCGTTCGGCGGATACGCGCGCGGATCGGTGAGGTGGAACGCGCCGAACCGATCGAAGTCGCAGCGCTCGCGCGTCGGCGCCTCGTCGCCCCATGACCAGCGGCGACCGAGCAGACCTCCGCGCGCGGCCTTCTCCCACTCCGCCTCGGTGGGCAGGCGGTAGCTCGCATCCGTGCTCCGCCGCGAGAGCGCCGCCGCGAGCTCCTCCGCGTCGTATGCGCTGATCGCGACGAGCGGCTTCCGGTCGTACGTGGGCGGGTCCTCTTCTGCGCGCTCGTAGTGGTAGCGCCAGTCGAACGCGGTGGGCGTGTCGCCTTCGCAGTACTGGAGGCGGATCTTCCCGAGCTCGCGGAGCATGAACGCCGGACGCACGAAACCTTCGTCGTCTTCTTGCTGGAGCGACGGATCGTCGTCCGAAGGAGAACCGTCCGGCGGCGGGCTCCAGCCGAGCAACGCGCAGTACGCCGCCCACGTCAGCGGCACGTCCGTGATCCAGAACGCGGCGACGCGACGGCGATGGACCGGCCGCTCGTCCGGATCGCCCGTCGCCGAGCCCATGAGGAACGTGCCGGCGGGGACGTAGCGGAAGCGGAGGCCGTGCTCGTCGATCGCGAGCTCGTCGAGGACCGCGCGGCGCTGGCGCGCGACGCCTTCGTCGTTCGGGAGGAGACCGTACGCGCGATCGAGCGCCGACGCGGCGAGGGCGCGCTCGCCGCGGCTCAGGAACCAGTCCGCCGCGACGAGGCAGCGCTCGCCTTCGTCGATCGAGCCGGGACCTCCCGCCGCGAGGATGGACTCGGGATCGAAGCTCATCGCAGCACCGGCAGGTGCATCGTCGCGAGCGGCGGCCGCGCGCGCGTGCGGTCCCACGGATCGGGAGCGTCGACGTCGCCGTACGCGGCGAGCGAGCGCGCGCGGCACCCGGTGAAGAAGCGATCCGGCCCCGGCTGCGCGGCGCGGAGGCGACGGAACGCGTGACCCGCGCGCCAGATCTCGGAGAACGATCGCGCGCGGAGGTTGCCGCTCTCGAACGCGGCGCCGAGGAAGCTGCACGGGTTCACGTCGCCCGTCGCCGACACGCTCGCGACGAGGTTCGCCGCGCCGCAGCCCGGCGGGCTGAACGTCTTCGCCTGCGCGTCGGCGCGCGCGCTCGGCGCGAACGTGTCGATCGCGTGGACGTCGTGACCGAGCCGCGCGAGCTCGTCGAGCGCGCGCGTGTACTCTTCGAACGTCGGCATGAGGTCCGGCCGCGAGCGCGCGACGCCGACGGGGTAGAGCGGGCGGAACACGGCGTTGCTCGCCCCGAGCTCGCGCGCGAGCTCCGCACAGGCGACGACCTCGCCCGCGTTCTCGCTCGTGATCGTGAACGCGAGGGTGAAGCGAAAGTGCCGCCCGTACGCGCGGAGCCGGCGCGTGACCTCGTCGAACGTGCCCGCGCCGCGCACGGCGTCGTTCGTCGCCGCGGTCGCGCCGTCGAGGCTGACGTTGACCCACGCCATCGCGCGCTCGGAGAACGATCGCGCGACCGCTTCGTCGACGAGGAGGCCGTTGGTCGTGAGGCACGGATGGAGCCCGTGCGCGAGCGCGGCGTCGACGATCGCGAAGAGGTCCTTCCGCAGGAGCGGCTCGCCGCCGGTGAGCCCGATCCGGAACGTGCCGAGCGCGGCGAGCTCCGCGAACAGCCGATCGATCTCCGCGAGCGAGAGGTCCGCCTTCCGCGGCAGCGCACCGGCGAAGCAGTGCGTGCAGCGCAGGTTGCACGCGGCGATGACCTCGAGGTGGAGCGCGAGCGGCCCGAGGAGGTGATCGACCGGCGGCGCGGCGTGCGGCGCGCGCACCTCGCCCGCGAACCGCCCGTCGGGGAGGAAGAAGCCCTCCGCCTCGAAGTGCGCGAAGAGGTCCGCGACGAGCGCGCGCCGCGCCGCGTCCTCCTCTTCTTCGATCGCGGCGAAGGTCCCGACCGCGGCCGCGCGGCGGAAGAGCGCGGTCGTCTCGTGATCGAACGGGAGGTAGCGCGACGTGCGGCGATCGAAGACGAGGCTCCCGAAGTGCTGCGGGACGAGGACGAGCGCGGGCCGCGTCATCGCTCCTCCCGCGCCGCGAACGAGATCCGGACCCACGCTTCGTCGAGCGGCGCGCCGGCGTCACCGAGCGCGAGCATCGTGAGCCCGTCGGCGGCGAGCCGCTCGAACGGCCGCCGCACGTCGGCGGGGAGCGACGCGAGCGCGGCGTCGTCCGCGTGCGCGACCGCGCGCCAGGAGCGATCGTCGAAGTCCGGCGCGATCGGCGGCGACGCGAGCGGCCCCGGATGCCACCTCTGTACGACGCCGGACGCGATCGGCAGCATGTTGTCGGCGCGGTCGCCAGGTCCGCGATCGGGATAGACGCCGATCGCGACGGGCACCGGCGGCGCGAGGTCGAGATCGCGCCCGCGCCACGGCATCCGCCCGAGGCTGCGGAGGCGAAGCGCGACGACGTGACGACCGGGCCCGAGCGGCGCGCGATCACCACCGAGCAGGACGCCGTCGAGCCACGTGTCGACGGCGCCGATCGCGACGACGCGCACCCGCGCGGAGGGACCGAGCCGCGGATCGATCCAGCGGAGCACGACGCCGCCGCATCCCGCGGGCACCTCGCAGTGGGAGTACTCCTGCAGCGTGAGCCGCGGCGAGTGCTTCTCGAAGCGATGAAGCGTGTTGATGCGGAGGTCGCTCTCGTCGCTCATCGCAACACTCTATCCGCCCTACCTCCGAATAGAGCGAACGGTTTCTTCGTCCGTAGCAGTCGGAATGACGGGACTCGTGCGCCGTCTTGGGCTCCTGACGTCGTTGTGCGTGGCGGCGTGCCGAGGTGGGACTCCCGCCGCCGCGCCCGCGCCGACCTCCGCGTTCTCCGTCGCGATCGAAGGCAACTGCCCGAAGCTCCGCGCGCACGCGGCCGGCCGCGAGACGGTGCTCGTGGTCGGGACCTACGGGCTCGACGAGGCCGGCGCGTGGACCGGCAAGCAGACGGCACGCGCCGCGCAGGCCATCGCGCTCGTCCGCCCCACCGCGCAGGCGCTCGCGGCCGATCCGCGCGCGCCTCGCACCGCGACGATCGAGCCCGCGCTGCTCGAAGGGCTGCCGCGCACCTCGCGCGGATGGATCGAAGGCGACCTCGAGATCGGCGGCGGAGGGCGCGGCGGGTTCTGGCTCGAGCGGGTCGTGCGCACGCCGGCCGCGCTGAACAAGGGCGCCCTCTTCGAGGTCTCGCGCGACGGGTTCACGTGGGCGGGGCGCGCGTGGCGTCCGTCCGCCGGGCGCGACGCGTTCCTGCGCGGACCGCACGTCGCGCTGCCGGTCGCGACGCTCTTCTGCGAGCGCGACGGACACGCGTTCTCGCTCCTCGCGTCGGAGCGCGCGAGCGACGGCACGACCTTCGTCGCGGGTCGATGCGAGGACGAGCTCCACCGCCCCAAGGGCCCGCTCCTCCTCGCCCGCTATGACGCGCGCGCGCATCGATGGCAGCGCGTCGACGCGCCGTCGTCCGCGCTCTTCGAGGGACCGGACGCGATCGTCAACGCCGGCATCGTCGTCGTCTCGCCCGACGAAGCGTGGGTCCACGCGTACCGGCCCTTCCAGGAGACGGGGCGCGAGCATGCTTATCTCGTGCGCGTCGCGGGGACCACGGCGACGCCGGTCGCGGTCCCGTTCGAGCGATCGATCGTGTCGCTCGCGCGCGCCGCGGACGGAGCGCTCTGGACCGTCGCCGGCTTCCAGGAGCTCCACCGCCGCGACGCCGGCGGCGCGTGGGAGCCCGCGCCGATCGCGCTGCCGCCGCTGCGATTCGTCGAGCCGGTGCCGACGTCGGTGCGCCTCCTCGAGGTGCAGGCGACGGCGCGTGACGTCTGGGTCCACGGCGCGGTGCCCACCGTGCGCGCGGACGGGAGCGCGGGGCGCGAGCACGTCCTCTTCACGACCGCGCGCTGGTCGTCGCCGCTCCACTGCGATCGCGAAGCGGAGCCGCAGACGGCGCTCGGATCGACGGGGACGAAGGTGAAGCTCGCTTCGCTGCGCGCGACGACCACGGAGAAGAGCGAATGAAGCGCGCCTTCGGGATCGCGGCGCTCCTCGCGCTCGCCGGTTGCGCGCGATCGAAGGCGCCGCCGGCGGCCGCGCCCCTCGCGGAGGCCGATCCCGTCCACGACACGATCGGCGAGTTCCGGCGGAGCGAGCGCGTCGCCTGCGCGGAGGGCACCGACCTCGTCTACGTCGTGTCGCGCGACGGCGCGCTCCACTCCTTCGATCCGAGCGAGCTGCGCTTCCGCCGCATCGGGCGGCTCGAGTGCCCGGGCGCGACGCGATCGCTCCCCCAGTCGATGGCGGTCGATCGCTCCGGCCAGGCGTGGGTCGGCTACGACAACGGCGTCCTCGCGCTCGCGAGCATCGCGAATGGCGACTGCATCGCGTCGCGCGTCAACGTGCATTATGCACGTATCGGCACGCGCTTCGGCATGGGGTTCGCGCCCACGGCCGAGGGCGGCATCGGCGGCGAGACGCTGTTCCTCTCGACCGAGCCGGCCTTCGGTCGCCTCCCCGACGGCCGCGTCGCGCGCGGCAACAGCCTCCTCGTCCGCATCGACGACGGCGCGCACATCCGGCTCGCCGGCGCGTTCCCCTCCGAGCTGCGCGGCCTCACCGGCGAGCTCTCGAGCCGCTCCGACGGCAAGCTGTTCGCGTTCTTCACCGGCGAGCCGTTCTCGCTCGCGGAGATCGATCCCGCCACCGCCGGCGTCCGCTGGCAGAAGCCGCTCGAGGGCATGCGCTTCCGGCGCAGCGGCAGCGGCTCGTGGGCCTTCGCCGCCGTCGGCGCCGAGTTCTTCTTCTTCTGGGCGGACAACGGCGGGCCCTCCACCGTGACGCGCCTCCGCGAAGACGGCACGCTCGAGCACGTGATCCCGAACGCGGGGATCGAGATCGTCGGCGCCGGCGCGTCGACCTGCGCCACCGCGCACCCTCCCGCGCCCTTGGAGCCCGCGCCCTTGGAGCCGCCACCGCTGCGGGCGCCGCGCCCGCCGATCCTGCGCCGGAGAATTCCCTGAGACGCGCTAGGATCCGGGGCGTGAAAACGCTCCTTCCTTTCGCCGCCCTCCTCTCTCTATCCATCGCCAGCGCGTGCTCGTCCGGCGGCGACGCGGGGAGCAGCAGCGGAAACAGCAGCAGCGGAGGCTCGTCGAGCAACGGCGGCACGACGAGCAGCGGCGGGAGCAGCACGACCTCGAGCGGCGGCAGCAGCACGACCTCGAGCGGCAACGTCGGCGGCGGCGACAGCGCGAGCTGCAAGGACCTCCCCGCGACGTGCGGCGGCGCCAAGGACTGCTGCGCGGCGCAAGACGTCCCCGCCGCGACGTTCAACCGCGGCAACGATCCCGAGTTCCCCGCGACCGTGAGCGCGTTCGCGCTCGACGTCTACGAGGTCACGGTGGGACGCTTCCGCAGGTTCGTCGACGCCGGCGCCGGCACGCAGGCGAGCCCGCCGGCCGCCGACGCGGGCGCGCACCCGCTGATCGCGAACAGCGGATGGAAGGCGGCGTGGAACGGCGAGCTCGCCGCCGACACCGCCGCGCTGAAAGAAGCGCTGAAGTGCAATCCCAGTTATCCCGCGTGGACGGATACGCCCGGCGAGAACGAGAACAAGCCGATGAACTGCATTACCTGGTACGACGCGCTCGCGTTCTGCGCGTGGGACGGCGGGCGCCTCCCGACCGAGGCCGAGTGGAACTCCGCCGCCGCCGGCGGCGCGGATCAACGCGAATATCCGTGGGGCGACGGCATCACCCTCGCGCAAGCCGCGTACGACTGCCGCGCCGACGGCTCCGGCGCCGGGGATTGCAAGTTCAGCGACATGCTCGCGGTCGGCTCGAAGTCGCCGGCAGGAGACGGCAAATACGGCCACGTCGATCTCGCCGGCAGCGTCTGGGAGTGGGTGCTCGACGACGGCGTCGAGCCTTATCGAATCAAGGACTGCAAGGACTGCGCGGACGTCCAATTCGGCGACAATCGCATGTTCCGCGGCGGCGGCTTTCCCAACGAGGATTACCTGCTCACCACCGGCGCGCGCATTTACGACGTCCCGACCGATCGCGACTACGACGTCGGCGTCCGCTGCGCGCGCGCGGCGAAGTAGGGAATCAGCGGGGCGCTGCACGCCGCCACCGCCGTCGCCGAAACGAAGAGAAGACCAAGGAAGGCTCGCGGGCTCATGCCCCGTCTTCAGCAAGCGCTGGACCACATCACCCCACAGGTCACCTCGTCAGAAATCGCTCTGAAATCCACGCTTTCGACGGTGATCGGCAAAGGGGCCACGAGCGATCCGTGGGCAACGGATGGGGAGTAATCTTCGAAATGGCGCCCTGCGCGCCGAGCCCGATGAACCGCGACACCGTCCTCGTTCGCATCGACTGCGATCTGCGGCGCCTGCCGATCAACGCCAAGGAGGCGTTCTTCGTCTCGCAGCTCGACGGGCGCATCACGCTCGAGGAGGCGAGCGAGATCGCAGGGCTCGCGCTCGACGAGGGCATGAAGCTCGCCGGACGCTTGTCGATCCTCGGCGCCGTGAGGGACGCGAAGGCATGCACGGGCTCCACGCCGTCTGGCCCGCGCGGCGCCGGCCGCTCGACCACCGAGAAGAGATCGCGCCCGCCACGAAGCCTCGATCCGCGCGCCGAGGTCGCGTCCGAGCGTCCTCCGCGCGCCGACGTGGAGGAGGCTCCGCGCAAGACGACGTCGCGGCGGCTCGCGGCGCAGGTTCGCAAGGACTCGCCGCCGGGGATGCGCAAGGAGCGGCGGCGTTCGACGGGGTCGATGCCCGAGGTATGCGAGCTCGACGCCGGCGTGCAGGAGATGATCCGCGCGCTCGACACGAAGCTCGCCGCGGGCGTCGATCACTACGCCGCGCTCGGGGTCGAGCGCACCGCCGACAAGAAGGAGATCACGCGCGCGTACTTCGCGCTCGCGGCGCAGCTCCACCCCGACCGCTTCTTCGGCAAGAAGCTGGGACCGCTCCGCGCCGCGATCGATCGCGTCTTCACGCGGCTCACGGCGGCGAACGACGAGCTCGCCACCAGCGCGCGCCGCGCCACGTACGACGCGACGCTCCCGCCGCCGAAGAAGCCGTCGAGCGCACGGCGCCCGAGCAAGCGCATGCGGAGGTCTCAGCTCACCCCCGCCGTCGCGGTCGAGAAGCCGCCCGAGCCGCCTCCGTCTTCGAGCACGACGAACGATCCGGAGCGCTTCAAGAAGCTGCAAGCCGCGGCGCGCAACGTCGCCGGCGCGGAGCGCGCGATGACGTGGGTCCGCGCCGCGGAGGAGGCGGTCCGCGCGGGCGACATCGTCGGCGCCGCGAACAACTACCGGCTCGCGCTCCAGATGCACGACGATCCCGTCATCCGGCAGAAGCTCGACGCGATCGACGCCCACTCGCGGGACCTCCGGCACGAGAAGTACCTCCTGAAAGGGCGCGCCGCCGAGCGCGCCCTGCGCTGGGCCGAGGCGGCCGATCACTACACGCGCGCGAACGAGGTACGGCGCGAGGCCTCCGTCGCCGAGCGCGCGGCGAACGCGCTCCGCCTCGGCAACGGCGACCTCCGTCAGGCCACCGCCCTCGCCGAGCAAGCGGTGGCGCACGACGCGAAGAACGCGGACTACCGCGTCACGCTCGGAGAGGTCTACCTCGCGTCCGGCCTCGTTCAACGCGCGAAGGACGAGGCCGACGCGGCGATCAAGCTCTCCCCGAGCTACGCGCGCGCCAAGGCGCTCGTCGCCGCCGTCCGCGCGCGCTCGTAGCGCGGCGCACGTAGGCCGGCGCTCTAACGCGGAAGCGGCTCGCGGCGCGCGCGCCACGTCGCGGGGATCCCCTCCACGCCGACGGCGCAGGCGACGACGCCGCCCGCGATCGCGCACGTCGTGTCGCGATCGCCGAGGCCGGAGACCGTCGTCCACATCGCCTCTTCGTACGAGTCGAGGTGACGAGCGGCGCACCACAGCGCGAACGGAACGGTGTCGGACGAGATGACGCGAGCGCCGGTGCCGAGCGCGGCGGCGGCGGTCCGCGGATCGTAGGTGAGCGGCAGCGCGAGCGCCTTCGCGAGTCCGTCGCGCGTGGCGCCCGGCGGCGTGTGAAACACGACCTCCTCGAGGAGCGCGGCGCCGGCGACGAGCGGACGCCGGCACGCGATCGCCGCCGCGACCGCGACCGCGATCGCGCCGGCCTGACCGTCGGGGTGCGCGTGGGTCGGCTCGGCGGACGCGCGCGCCTCCGCGATCGTGCGCTCGAGATCGCCGGCGAAGTACGCGCCGATCGGCGCCGCGCGCATCGCGCCGCCGTTGCCCATCGAGCCCTGGCCGTCGAACACGCGGCCCGCCGCGACCGCCCACGGCACGCCGGCGCCGATCGCCTGCAGGATCCCGTGCGCGGTGCCGCCGTAGCCGCGCATCGGGTCCGCGCGGTAGCGATCCGCGAACGCCGTCGCGAGCGCGTCGCGGTCGACCTTGCCGTGCGCGTCCAGCACGAGGGCGATCGCGAGCGCCATCGCGGTGTCGTCGGTCCACTGCCATACCGCCGCCGCCGGCGCCGTCCGCTCCGCGATCCGCTCGAGCACGATCCCAGGCGGCCCGAAGAACTGCTCACCGAAGGCGTCGCCCACCGAGAGGCCCTCCAGCGCCGCGCGCATACGCTCCGTCATCGGGTTCAGTGTGACGGAATCAGAAAGAGTCGCAAGGACTTTTATTCGGCGTCAACGAACCAGGACCCAGTCGTGCGTCGTCAGCTCGAGGTGGAAGTGGTTCTTGTGCTGCTGGTTCCAGTTCGGCGTCAGGATGACGGAGAACTGCCGCCCGGCCGCGCCGCAGACGAGGTCCCAGAGCTCGGTCGCGGCCGGCGTCACCGGCTTCGGTCCGACGCCCGACTTGCACGTGAGCGAGCCGATGCGGCCGTGGAAGTCCTTCTCGACGACGAGCTTCGTCTTGTCGCGCTTGTCGAACTGGCCGATGTCGACCGCGAGCGCGGCGCAGTGCTGCTCGCCGGCGTACTTGTCCGTGCACCCGTTCTCCGACGGCGAGCGGTAGGACGAATAGACCTGCGCGCCGATCACGTCGCGCGCGGCGAGGGCGACGGAGAAGTCGTCGAGCGCGAGGACGAGCCGGCAGTCGATCTCGGTGTGCGGCGCGCGCGAGCGGTACGTCACGCCGTGGAGCGGACCGTCGAGCTGGACCGGCGCGCGCACGCCGGGGAGATCGGCCGCGCGGCGGAACGCGATCTTACGCTTGTCGAGCTCCGCCTCGCACGCGTCACGCGTCATCGTGGCGTACACGAGGACGGACGAGCCCTCCGGGAGCGAGAACAGCGAGTACGTCGTCGGCGGCGGCCCGCGGCGCTTCCACGTCGCCGACTCCGCGATCCACGGCGTGAGGGGCCCGCTCGACGTCGCGAGCGGCGGCGCCGGCTCGGGGATCGGGAGGTCGAGGTCCTCCGCCGTGACGCTCTCGACGGGCGCTTGCGTGCTCGAGGGCGCGGGCTTCGAGCACGCCGCGAGCAAGAGCAGAGGCAGGAAGGCGCGCACGACGGCGCGATGATAGCGCTGCGCGCTACGCGCGGAGGCCCTCGAGGTCGCGGACGAGCTCGCTGAAGACGATGCGCGGGAGGTCGCCGAGGGCGACGACGCCGTCGCGGCCGCGCACGACGACGGCGCCGAGCTTCTGCTCCGGCGGCGACTCCGCCATCGCGCCGGCGAGGAGCCCGCCGTCGCCTTCGAGCGGGAGCGTCGCGCGGAGGCCGCGGGGCAGCTCCTTCTCGACGTCCCAGATCCAGCCCGCGTCTTGCGGCACGCCCTTCTTCCAGCCGCGTTGCTCGAGCCCGAGCACCTTCCCGGTCGGGACCTCCACGCCCTTCACGCGCGCGAGCTCCTTCGCCGCGCGCTCCGGCTCGGTCACGGCGAAGACCTCGCGATCGAGCTGCGCGAACGGCTGGATGATCTCGTAGTTGCCGAACACCTCGCCCCACGCGCGCAGGTCGGCGTCGGCGAGGACGAGCCGGTGCGGGAGGCCGACCACCGCGTCGCCGGCGAGCGAGAACGGATCGTCGTTCACGTCGGCGAGCGTGCGGTCCTCCGCGACGCGGAACGTCTTCGTGACGGCGTCCTCCTCGTAGATCGCCCACACGAGCCGGCGCACGAGGTGGAACACGAGCGGATGCGCGACGAGGAGGCGCTCGAAGTCGGCGCCCGACCACCGTCGCTCCGTGCACATCGCGCGCTCGAGGCGCAGGATCTGGCTGCTCGCGACCGCCTTCGCGTCCTTCTTGAGCGCCTTCCACGTCGCGGTCGCCTCCGCGGCGGCGGCCTTGTCGTCGCTCGCCTTCGGCTTCGGCAGGTCGGCGCTCTTCCTCTTCGTCTCGTCGACGACGAACGGGACGAGGTCCTCGCCCCAGCCCACGCGGAAGCTGCGCGCGCCGAACGACAGCACGCGCGAGCCGTCGGGATCGAGATCGAGCGCCGGCGCGATGCGGTCCGCGAGCTCGTCGCGGGTGAGGCCGCGCGCGTCGGCGATGTCCTCGATCTTCTCGCGCGCCTTCTCCTGCAGCCCCTTGAACTTGAGCTTCTCCGCGATCGCGTCGAGGTGCATCAGCGCGACGTCGGTCCCGATCTCGGCGAGGACGTCGAGCCCCTTCACCGCGCGCGCGTGCGCCGACTCGCCGGGCCACGCGCGGACGAACGGCGTGAGGCGCCGCGCGGCCTCGTCGCCGCCGAGGTGTCCGAGCGCGGTCATCATCCAGTCCTCCGGCGCCGGGGCGCCGTTCGTGAGCCACGTCTCGAAGAGCGCCCACGCGAAGCGCGCGAGCGACGCGCCGGTGCACGCGGCGATCACGTCGGCGAGGAGCGGATGCGCGTCGCGCGGCTCGCTCAGCGCGAGGAGGGTGAGGAGGTGCCGGACCGCGGTCTCGGGGAGCCGGCGGGAGGCCGCGCGCAGCACGACGGGCGGGAGCGCCTTCGGATCGAGCCAGGCGGGGAGCGGCGCGATCTTCGGCGGCGGTCCGTCCCAGGCGAGGATCGCGTCGAGCGCAGCGAGCACGCGCGGCTCCTTCGCCGCCGCCGCGCGCACGGCCGCCTCGTCGACGGCGGCGAGCACCTTCACCGCGGGCGCGTGGGTCTTCTGCGTCCGCTTCGAGAGCGCAGCGGGCAAGAGGCCGTGCGCGGAGGCGGCGGGGTACTTCGCGAAGTACGCGACCGCCTTCGGGCGCGCCTTCTTCGAGCGCGCGGCCGCGGCGGCGACGGCGACGGCGGCGCGAGGGGACTCGACCATCGAGAGCGCCTCGGCCGCGCCGGGGCCGTTCGCCTTCGCGACGTTCAAGACGAGCGGGAGCGCGTCGAGGCCGAAGCGCGCGAGCGCGTAGCGGAGATCGGCGACCTCCACCGTGGCGAGGCTCATCTCGTCGAAGCTCGCCGCGTCGATGACGACCTGCCGCGCGGCGGCGTCGCTCATCAGCTCGAGCCACGATCCGATGTGGCGGCGCGAGAGCCCGTCGAGCATCGAGCGCGCGGCGAGGTCCATCGCGGCGCTCTTGGGCTCGAGCTTCGCGGTGGCGGCGAACCACGACTTCACCGACGCGCCGGCGACGACGGGCGTCCGGCTCGCCTTCGCCATCTCTTCGTCGATGCGCTCCGGCCCGAACGGCAGCGTGATGCCCTCGATGATCGGCGGCGGCTTCGGCGGGGTCGCGAGCCACGGCGGCTCGACCAGCACGCGCGGGAGCTCGGCCGCGTCCGCCGCGGGCATCGCCTCGGTCGCCGGGGCGGGCGCGGCGCCGAGGACCTTCAAAAGCGATTCAGCGAAAATAATGTTTTTACCTCTTGAAGCGACGATGCCTTTCAGCACCGGCAGCGCGAGGTCGGGGCGGCGCGTGAAGAAGTCGCGCGCGACGGCGTCGACGCCCTTCTTGTGGAGCCAGCCGCCGAAGACGCGCGCCGTCTCGGCGTGCTCGAGCGTCGCGAGCACGGTCGCGACCGCGACCTCGGCGTCGCGGCTCCCGGCCTCTTCGAGCTGCTTCACGAGGAGCGGCGTCGCGGCGAGCCCGATCCGCTCGACGGCGAGGGCGTTCTTGAAGGTCCAGTCGAGCCCGAAGCGCGCGGCGAGCCCTTCGAGGGTCTTCGGATCGTCGACGAGGCGGAAGAGGACCTTCGCGTCGTATCCGACCTGATCGCGCGGGAGCGCGAGCACCTCCGCCGCGTCCTCGTTCGCGAGCGCGGCGTCGTCGACCGCGGTCGCGAGCCCGATCCGCACCGTGAGCGGCGCGCCGGCGCGGAGCTTCACCGCCGCCGCGCGCATCGCCGCGCGCTCGGCGGGCTCGAGCGCGCGGCAGTGACGCGCGAGCACCTCCGCGACGTCCGTCTTCGCGCCGCACACGCTCGAGTCCCAGCTCCGCTCCGGCGCCACGCGCGTCACCCAGGTCGGCATCGCGTCGCGCGCCCCCGACGAGTCGTAGTGGCGATAGTAGCTCCACATGCGCGACAGGACGTCGAGCGCGACCGCGGGCCCGCCGAGCGCGAGCCAGCGTTCGACCCACGCCGCGCGATGGTCGTCGTCGTACCCCGCGAGCGTGCAGCCCGCCGCTTCGACGTCGGGATCGATCGTCGCCGGCAGCGGCTCTTCGGCGTACCCGGCCTCGAGCTTCGCGCGGACGTCGGCCGTCTCGCTCGCCTCCCACTTCAGCTTCGCCTTCTCCCAGAGCGGCATCGCCGCCCGCACCCGCTCCGCGATGACGACCCCCGCCCCGGTCGCGGAAGGGACGATCGCCTTCGCCGCCTCGCCACGCTGCTTCTCGAGGATCGCCTTCGCCGCGGGAGTCCAGAAGACGCGATCGCCCGCAGCTTCCCCCTTCGACGACAGGGGCGCGCCGAGCGGCGGAGCGGGCGCGGACGGCGCGGGCGCGGGTGATGCGGGCGGTGGCGCGACCTCCTTGTAGCCCTTCTTCGTCTTTTCGCGGATCAGCTTCTCCATCTCCGCGGTTGCGGCGGGGGGTGCGGCGAAGTCCTTTCGCTGCGTCTGGCCCTTCGTGCCGATCTTGCCGAACGAGACGTGCAGGGTCTTGCCGTCTTCGATGGCGACCTGCCAGAACTTGTTCGACGTGCCCTCGCTCAGCTCGAAGCGCCGCATCCGCCCAGGCTATGCCGTGATGGCTTCACGCGTCAGCTCCGTCCGGATCGCGAGATCGAGCCATGCGCGCGCGGCGGCGGCGGGGTCTGCGAGCGCGGACCGCAGCGCGAGGAGCCGGTGCTCGAGGCCGACGAGGCCGCGACCCGCCGCCGTGCGCGCGGCCTCCTCCGTCCGATCGGCGAAGCCACGTCCGAGATGCGCGAGCCCGTCGTGGAGCGACTCCTCGAGCACCGCGCCTGCGCGCTCCACCGCGATCTCGAGCTCCGTGCGCGTCGCCGCCGCCGCGCGTGGGAGACGCTCGAGCAGCGCGGGCGCCTCTTCCAGATCGGGTACGACGACGCGATCGGTGACGACCGCGGTCGGATCGAGCATCAGTCCGTGCGGACCGAACGATGCTTCGCCCGCGATGAAGCGTGGCCCGGCTTCGAGCGCGCGCGCGAGGACGTCGAGCGCGGCGGGCGCCGCGCGCGAGTGACGGCGCACGATCGGAATGCCGCTCGCGATCGCGATCAGCTCCTCGTCGCCGGGGCGGTACGCGACCGCGGTCACCTCCACGTCCGCGAGGACGACGAGGCCTTCCGCGAGCACCGGCGGCCGCAAGAGCCGCGGCGGTCGCCGAGCGAGGCGCTCCGCCAGCGTGTCGCGGCCACGCACGAGCAACGACGACGGGAGCGTCTCCCAATCGCCGGTCGACGGGGCGACCGAAGACTGCACGCCGCGTCGTTCGCGCAGCGTGAGCGCGTGGCTCGCGTGACGCGTCGCCGCGCGCGTGACGAGCTGGCCCGCCGCGAGCGCGCCGAGCTTCACGCCCGTCGCGACGCTCCGGCTCGCGAGCGCGGGGCCCGCGAGCGCCGGTCCCTCGCGCGGCGCTTCGAACGTTCGCTCGAGCGCGGAGACCGCGCCGGTCGACGCCTCCGCGAGGTACACCGAAGCGACGCGGCGCTCCCCGTCCGCGACGACGCGCGCGCCGAGCGAGACGAGCCGCACGCGATCGAGCGGCGTCTCCTCCGCTTCGTCGCTCCCGAACAAGCGCCGCGCCGGGAGCTCGCCTCGCTCCGCCGCCGCGCGCGACCGCGCCGCGAGGCTCGCGAGGAGGAAGACGAGATCGCCGGTCCGATACCGCGCGCTCCGGGCGCGGTACGCCGCGAGCAACGCCGCGACCCGCTCCACGATCACACGCAGCCACACGAGCCGCTCCCGCGCGAGCGCCTCGCTCACACGCACGAACCACGCCTCCTCCTCCGGCACGCCCACCACCCCACCGACAAGAACCCGCTCGACCAACGCAAGCGCCTCGCCGACGTGAAGCGCCCCCGACGCCGCCTCGCCGGGCGGAAGCGGCCGCGCCGCCTCGCCGGGCGGAAGCGGCCGCGCGTCTCCCGACGCGGCGTCCGCGTGAGTGGCGCCGTGTTTCGAGGTTCGTGAAGTCGGCATTGGTCGGGGCGCGTCGAGGTCGATGGTGCATGGCGGCTCGCGGCCGAGGTGTGCGGCTTCGCGGAAGGCGCGCACCGCGAGGAGCATGTGCGCGCATGGCTTCGCGGCGGTGCAGTCGCATTGCGCGTAGTCGAGGCGCTCCGGGACCAGGAAGCGGACCGTCGTCGTCGGGAGGCGCGCCGCGCTCGGCTCGAGCTCGATGACGATGCCCTTCTTCGCGAGCGTGTCCGCGCGCTTGCGAACGGCCGGCGAGAACGCGGCGTCGTCGAACGACGCCGGTGACCACGCGCGCGCGCTCGCCGGCGCGCTCGCGGCGTAGGCCAGCGCGAGCGCGACGCGGTGGCGGCAGACCGCGCTCGCGCCGCAGGTGCACTCTGCGCCAGTGAACGGCTTGTCCGGCGGGAGCGTCGTCACGACGCCGTCGGCGAACGTCGCGGTGACCGCCCCGCCGCTCTCGGCGAGCACGGGACCCTTGCCCGCCTCGATCTCGCGCTGCGCCCGCTTCACGAGGCCGAGGTTCGCGAGCGCCGCGATCGCCTCCGGCGTCAGCGCGCGAAGGTCGCCGCGGCTCATGGTTGGATCGCCCTCGCGACGAAGTCGACGAGCTCTCCCGGCGTCATCGCGCCGACGTGCGCGCCCGCGTTCACGAGGCGCTGCGCGAGGTCCTTGTCGTAGGCAGGCCGCGCCTCCTCGTCGAGCGCGGCGAGACCGAGCACGGTGACGCCCTGCTCCGCGAGCGCCCGCACCCGCGCGACGAGGACCTCCGCGTCTCCACCTTCGTAGAAGTCGCTGACGACCGCGACGATCGCGCGCCGCGGCGACTCCACGAGCGACGCGGCGTACGCGACCGCCTTGCCGATGTCCGTGCCGCCGCCGAGCTGCACGCGCATCAGGACCTCGACCGGATCGGTGACCGACTCGGTCAGGTCGACGACCTTCGTGTCGAAGATGCAGAGGTGCGTCTTCACGCCGGGCAGCCCCCAGAGGCACGCCGCGGTGACGGCGGCGTGGATCACCGAGCCGAGCATGCTGCCGCTCTCGTCGACGAGGAGGATCACCTGCCACCTCTCGCAGCTCCGCCGCGTGTGCGAGTGGAAGAGCGGCGCGTCGATGCCGAGGCGCCTCCGCGCGCGGTCCCAGCGCCGGAGGTTGCTCTTGATCGTCCGCTTCGCGTCGAACGCGCGCGCGAGCTTGACGCGGGAAGGCCGGCGCGCGCGCGCCCCGGTGAAGGCGGAGCGCACCTTCCGCGCGAGCTTCTCCATGAGGCGCGCGATGACCTTCGCCGCGAGGTCGCGCGCGAGCCCGAGCAGCTCCGCGTTCATCAGGTGCTTCGTGCGGAGCACCGCCTTCAAGAGCGTCGTGCTCGGCTCCACGCGCTGGAGCACCTCCGCGTTCGTGACGATCTCGTGGATCTGGTAGCGCTCCACCGCGTCGCGCTCGAGCCGCTCGATCGTCTCGCGCGGGAAGAGCCGGTGCACCTCGTCGAGCCACTCCGGCACCGTGAGCTGCGAAGCCCCGTCGCCGCCCGCGCGGCTCCGGACGTCCCGCTCCGCCCGATCGCGATCGCGCTCGTAGAGCCACGCGAGCGCGGCGTCGCAGGCCGCGTCGTCGCCGCCGAGCTCGCCGCCCGCGCCGAGCCCGTCGCCCGCCGCCGCGCCGAGCATGAGCCGCCAGCGTACGAGCGCCTCGCTCACGACTCCGCTCCGTCGCCGAGGCCATAGCGCCGCGCGAGCGCGGTGACCGCGGCGTCGACCTCGAGCCCGCGCACGACCACGGCGGCAGAGACGTCGAGCCGCGTGAGGCTCCGCGCCGGCGTCTCGAGAGAGAGAGAGAGAGGCGAACGAAGCGAATGGAGCGAGAGCACCGCGCGCGCGATCGCCTCCTTCTCGCGCGGCGGGAACCACTCGAACGCCATCCGCAGCGACGGGATCGCGCGCAAGAAGTCCGCGCGATCCATCCGCCCGACGAGGTCGTCGACGACGCGGAGGAGCTCCTCCGATCGCCCCATCTCCTCGCGCGCGAGGGCGAACAACCCGGCGAGGAAATCGCCGAGCGTCTCCGGCCGCCCCATCCTCCCGACCGCCGCGACGACGCTCTCGCTCCGCGCGCCGAACCCGAACGCCGCGCCGCGCAGCGCCGCCGGGGCGTCCGGATCCACCGCGCGTCGCGCCATCACCGCCTCCGCGAGCGCGGGATCGAGACCGAGCGAGGCGCCGCGCCGCGCGAGCGCGTCGCGGAGCGCGAGGACGGCGCGGATCTCCCCTTCCCCCGCCGCGCCCGCGACGCCTTCGCACAGCCAGAGCCCGCGCTCGTACGCCGCCGCGATCGCCGCCCCGATCAGCGGCGCGCCCTCGGCGCCGAAGAGGACGTCGTGCGCGTGGAGCGCGACCAGCGCCGCGAGCCCCGCCCCGAGATCGGCGAACGATCGCTCGACGTCGATCGCGGCGCGGACCTCCGCCGCGACGCGGAGCGCGAGCGCGTCGATCCCGATCCGCGCCGCGGCCTCGAGCACGCGCACGAGCGCCGCCATCCCGCGCGCCCCGGCGGCGTGGTCTTCGAGCCGCGCCGCCGCCGCCGACTCGAGCGACGCTCCCCACGCCGCGGCCTCGATCAGCGCCGCCTCCGCGTCGAGGGAACGCGCGACGCTCCACTCCTCGACGAGGACGGAGCGCCTGCGCGCGAGCGCGACGCCGGGGATCGCGAGCACACGAAGGCGATGGAGGACGCGGCTCCGCTCGCGCTCCTCCGGCGCCGAGAGATCGACCGCGAGCGTGCGCCCCGCGCGCTCGAGCACGACGCCGACGCGCACGAGCTCGGCGAACGCGTCCGCGACGAGCGGCGGATGCGGCGTGCCCTTCGCGAGCTCGCCCACCGCGTCGCCGGAGAACGCGGCGACGATCTCGACGAGCAGCGGCGCGGTCCCTCGCTGGATCGTCCCGCGCCTGCTCCACGGCAGCGGCGCGTCGAGCGCGTCCTTCACGAGCGACGCCGCGAGCCCGTCGAGCACGTCCTCGCGCGCGAGCGCCTCGCGTCCGCGCAGCGTACGGAGGCCACGCGCGAGCGTGAGCGCCGCGATCGCGTCGGCGGGCGAGACGCGCTGCTTTCGCTTTCGCAGATGCGCGACCGCCGCGAACAACATGTCCTCGCCGGCCGCGTCCGCGCCGCGCTCCCACACGCGCTGGTAGAACGCGGGCGACGGCATCCCCGCTTCGTAGCCGACGAACGCGTCGAGGCGATGGAAGGAGTACGGCACGAGGTACGTCCCCGCGCGCGCGATCCCCGCGCGCTCCGGCGCCGCGGGCCGCTCCGCGCTCGCGTCGCCCCCCACGCGCTCCAGCGCCGGCGCGTGGTAGCCGCCGCACACCACCATCACCGCGCGCTCCGCCCGCGCCCGCGCCCACGCGATCCACCGCGCCATGTACGCCTCGCGCGCGAGATCGCTCTCGCTCGCCGGCTCGTCGCTCGCGCGGAGCTCCGCGAAGTACGCGCCGAGCCGCTCCCGCAGCGCGCCCGCCGCGAGCGGCTGCTCGAAGAGGTGGTCCCACAGCGCGTCCGTCGTCTCCACCCCGAACCGCGCCGCGAGCGCGTCGAGGCTCTTCGCCGTTCGATCGGAGTACCGGTTCTCCACCGCCGCGAACGCGTCGCTCCAAGCGGGGAGGTCGATGAAGAACGTCGCGCGCCGCTCGCCGCCGCTCCGGAGCGCGACCCACTCCGGCGAGTACGCGCAGAAGGGCGACCAGCTCGCGTGCCGGATCCCGTCCCCGTGCGCGAAGCTGAAGAGCGCGATCGGCGGGCGGTGCGCGAGGCGGAGCTCGTCGATGCGGTCGTTGAAGTCAGCGGGACCTTCGACGAGGACGACGTCGGGATCGACCTCCGCGATCGTCTCCGCGACGAGCCGCGCGCACGCCGGGCTGTGATGGCGGACGCCGACGACGTGGAGCGGCGCGCTCACGACCCCGGGATCTTGTGACGGGCCTCGTAGAACGCCTTCCAGTGCGCGCCGTTCTTGCGGCCCACCCGCTGCTCGAAGTACCGCCGCAGGCGCGCGAGGTCGTCGTTGTTGCTCTTCACCGCCGCGCCGACGAGGCACTCGACGAGATCGCCCGGCGTCGGCGCGCCGGCGGCGAGGTAGTGGCCGCGCACCCCGACCGCGTGCGCGACGCTCACCGCCTCCGCGGTGCTCATCGCGGTCGAGAGGCGATCGGTCGCCTGGCCGTCGGTCGTCTCCCCCGCGCGGAGCTCGCGGAACGTCGTCACGAGGAGCTCGAGCACCTCCTCCGGCAGCGGCGCGGTGACGCCCGAGCGCGCGAGGAGCCGCGCCGCCTCGGCGCGCACGAGCGCGATCTCGGTCGCGAGGTCCGCGATCGGGAACACCGTCTCGAAGTTGAAGCGTCGCTTCAGCGCGGCGCTCATCTCGTTCACGCCGAGGTCACGCGTGTTCGCGGTCGCGATCACGTTGAAGCCGTCCTTCGCGAAGAGCATCGCGTCGGGACCGGTGAGCTCCGGCACCGCGAGCACGCGGTCCGAGAGCACGGCGAGGAGCGAGTCCTGGACCTCGAGCGGGCAGCGCGTCACCTCCTCGAAGCGCACGATCGCGCCCGCTTCCATCGCGCGGTAGAGCGGCGCCGGCACGAGCGCGCGCGGCGTGGGGCCCTCCGCGAGGAGCAGCGCGTAGTTCCACGAATACTTGATCTGGTCCTCCGTCGTCGCCGCGCTCCCCTGGATCGTGCGCGTGGAGTCGCCGCTCACCGCCGCCGCGAGCAGCTCGCTCAGGAGCGACTTCGCGGTCCCGGGCTCTCCTACCAGCATGAGCCCGCGCCCGGTCGCGAGGGCTACCATCGCGCGGTCGACGAGCGAGGGCTGCCCGACGAACTTGCGGCGGACCTGCCGCTTCTCGTCGCCGAGGATGAACGTGCGCACTGCGCGCGCGGAGAGCCTCCAGCCCGGCGGCGCGGGGGCGTCGTCGCTCTTCGCGAGCCGCGCGAGCTCGGCGGCGTACGTGACCTCGGCGGGAGGCCGCTGGACCGCTTCCGTCATGCGAGCCACGATACACGCTCAGGCGGGCGCGAGCGGCGCGGTGACGAGCACCGCCGGCTCCTCCGGCTCGCTCACGAGGCGCGGATCGCCGGCGTACGTCGCGTAGCCCGCGGCGAAGCTCGTCGCGGCGCCCTGCTCGTCCTCGACGTCGTCGACGTGGAACCAGGCGGCGTGCACGCGCCGCGCGGTCACGTCGACGAGCATGAAGCCGCGCCGCACGAGCTCGACGTATTTGATCCACGGCGCGTCGGCGAGGAGCGCGGGCGCGGAGCGGCGCGAGGCGCCGGGCGACGTCACCGCCGGCGTGATGAGCTCCACCGCGAGCGGCGGCGCGCCGGGGCCGCGCGAGAGCTCGCTCGCCCACGACGAGTGCACGTCGCCGGAGAGCACGACGACGTCGCGGACCGGCGTCTCCTCGAGCACGTCGTAGAAGCGCGAGCGCGCCGCGGGGTAGTCGTCCCAGCCGTCGTCGCGGAACCAGGACGGCACCGCCGTCATCATCACCTGCTGCGCGACGAGCTTCCACCGCGCGCGGGACGTGCGCAGCGCCGCGGCGAGCCACACCTCCTGATCGGCGCCGAGGAGCTGGCGCGCGGGGTCGGCGAGGCCCGGATCGTCCGGCCCCAATTGGATATCGCGTCCCCATATTCGGGTATCGAGGAGGACGAGGTCGACCAGCTCCCCGTAGCGCAATGATCGCCATATCCGCCCGTCCGGCTGATCGCGAATCGGGATCCACTCCGAATACGCCCGCGCGGCCGCGCTCCGGCGCGCGGGCCAGTCGCCGAGCGCGGGGTTGTCGCCCGTCGTCCCGTCTCGATACGCGTTGTCGATGTGCTCGTGATCGTCCCAAATGCAGACGAACGGATGCTGCCGGTGCACCTCCTGGAGGTCGCGATCGCGCCGGTATTGCGCATAACGCGCGCGGTAATCGGCGAGCGTCTGCAGCGCGTGGCGCGGCTCGGAGCGGCGGACCGAGCCGTAGGCGCCGTCGGCGTATTCGTAGAGGTAGTCGCCGAGGTGGAGCACCGCGTCGATGTCGGGGCGCCGCGCGAGCGCGCGGTAGGCGTGGAAGTACCCGTGCGGGAGGCTCGCGCACGACACGACCGCGAAGCGCACCGGCCGCGCGTCGATCGGCGCCGTCCGCGTGCGCCCCGTCATCGAGGCGCGCTCGCGGACGAGGAAGCGGTAGTAGTAGGTCGTCGCCGGCGCGAGGCCGATCGCGTCGACCTTGACCGTGTAGTCGCGGTCCGCGTTCGTCTCGAAGGTGCCGCTCGCGACGACGCGCGCGAAGGTGGCGTCCTCGGCGATCTGCCAGCGGCCGGTGACGGGCGCGGTCGCGGTCGACGAGATGCGCGTCCAGAGGATGACGGCGTTCGAGAGCGGATCGCCGCTCGCGACGCCGTGGCCGAAGACGGGATCGACCGGCGGCGGGACCTCGTCCTCGGTGCCGCACGCGGCGAGCGCGGCCGCGACGGCGATCCCCTTCAATGCGTCACGGCGGCCGATCATGACTCCTCGTTGGCGCGAGCAATGGCCGTACCTCGAGCACGAACGCGGCACGCCCGCCTTCCCATCTGCGGCGACTTGGATAGCACCTCCCCTATGCCGAGCATGCGCGCCACACTCTGTATCGCCAGCCTCCCTCTTGCCGCTGCGGCGCTCGGCTTCGCCTGCGGCCCCGCGAGCGATCCGAACGACGTCGGCGGCGTCCAGTACATGGCGACGCACGCGATCAAGACCGCCTTCGTCGTCTTGATGGAGAACCATTGAGTCGGGCTCGAACCTCGGCATCTTGAACAACCACGAGCCGGACGAGAACCATCGCCACCCGACGGCAACAACATCGCCTCGAAGAACTGCATCGAGCACGTCCGCCCGCTCGGCGAGCTCGAGCGCGACCTCGCCGCCGATCGCGTCTCCGGCTTCGTGTTCGTCACGCCGGACCGGTGTCACAACATGCACGACGACTGCGAGTCCGGCGATCAGGTCAAGAACGGCGACGACTTCCTGCGCGGCCTCATGCCGAAGCTCCTCGGCTCGAAGGCGTACGCGGACGGCGGCGCGGTCTTCGTCACCTGGGACGAGAGCGAGGACGGCGAGTGGCCGATCGGGATGATGGTGTTCTCGCCGCACGCCCGCGCCGGACACGTCTCCGGCACCGCGTTCACGCACAGCTCGCTCCTCCGCACGCTGCAGGAGATCTTCGCGGTGGGCCCGCTCATCCGCGACGCAGAGAACGCGTAGAGCGGGACCGTACTCGACGCTCGCGCTGGGATGGGATCGTTGGTACTTTGACCTCAAAGCATCAACGGTCTCGTCGATGGCGTTCGCACAGCTCCTCCGCAAGCACTTCTGGGTCGTCCCGCTGCCGCTCCTGGCGACGGCGGCGCTCCTCAACGCGCAGGCGGTGACCCAGCTCGTGGGGGCGACGATGGCGGTCGACGAGAAGGACCTCGCGCGCGCCCCCAACGTGTCGCTCCGCGGCGCGGGCGCGGCCGGGTCCGCGTCGGCGCGCAGCACGGACGGCTCGCCGATCATCCATCGCAACGCGTTCGATCACGTCGCGGGCCCGCTCGACACGAAGCCGGTAGAGGAGAGCGGCGACGGCGAGCCCACCGGACCGATCGACACGAGCGATCCGTGGAGCGCGCCGGCGTGCGAAGGCGTCGTCGTGAAGGCGATCGCGGCGAGCGACGACGAGGCGTGGTCGTTCGCGTCGTTCGCGGGCGAAGGCGGCAAGCCGCAGCTCGCGCGTCGCGGCAGCGACGTCGGCGGCAAGACGGTGCACTTCATCGGCTGGGACCGCGTGTGGCTCACGAGCAGCGGCCAGCTCTGCCAGGCCTCGCTCTTCGACGCCAAGAAGGCGCCGCCCCCCGCCGCGCCGGCCCCCGCGCCCGCGGCGTCGTCCTCCGCCGCCCCGTCCACCGGCGCCCGCCGAGGAGCGCCGCCGCTCTCCGCCGACATGAAGAGCGGCATCAAGCAGGTGAGCCCGACCGAGTTCCAGATCGATCGCGGCATCCTCGACAAGATCCTGGAGAACCAGGCCGAGCTCATGCGTCAGGCGCGCGTCGTGCCGGTGCAGGAGAACGGCAAGGTCGTCGGCGTCCGGCTGAACGGCATCAAGTCCGACGCCCTCCTCGGCGTGCTCGGGATGCAGAACGGCGACACGCTGAAGACGATCAACGGCTTCGACATGGGCAGCCCCGAGAAGGCGCTCGAGGCATACGCGCGCCTCCGCACCGCCGACAAGCTCACGATCTCGCTCTCGCGCGGCGGCAAGGACATGAACATCGACTACGCGATCAAGTAGTCGCGACCCGCTTCCCCTCCGCGCGCGGCCGATCCATGCTCTCGCCATGGCCGTCTCCGCGCTCGACCGCGTCCTCGAACGACGCCCGGAGCTCCTCGCGTTTCTGCGCCGCCGCGTGCGCCCCGGCACCGACGTGGAGGATGTCCTCCAGCACGCCCTCCTGACCGCGACGGCGAAGGTCGCGCAGCTCCGCGACGAAGAGCGCGCGGTGGCGTGGTTCTACCGCATCCTCCGCCGCCGCCTCGCCGACGAGCGCGCCCGCGCCCGCGCGTGGGACGAGAAGCGCCCGCTGCTCGAAGCCGCTGAGGACGTCGCGCCGGAGGACCCCGCGCTCTGCGCGTGCAGCCTCGGCCTCCTCGACACGCTCGCCCCCGCGTACGCGGAGGTGGTCCGCCGCGTCGACCTCGGCGACGAGCCCATCGCCGACGTCGCGGCCGCGCTCGGGACGACGACGAACAACGTCACCGTGCGCCTCCACCGCGCGCGGAAGAGCCTGCGCGACCGCCTCGCCTCGACGTGCGGGACGACCTCGCTCGGCTCGTGCCTCGAGTGCGATTGTGTGTAATCGCGTGTAATGTTCCGCGCGTTTCCTCTGTCTGCCCCGCCGATGAGGAACGTCTTTCACTTCTGCGCCGCCGCGCTCGTGCTCGCGGCGTGCGCGTCTTCCCCGCCGCCGGCCGGGACCGCGGGCACGCCCCACGGCAAGCTGTCGGAGCTCTCGCGCGTCGAGGGCGACATCGTGCTCTGCGAGCACAAGGTGCCGGCGCAGGTCTGCACGAAGCACCACCCCGAGCTCGTCGCGCAATTCCAGCGCGCGGGCGACTGGTGCAAGCCGCACGGCGTGCCAGAGTCGCAGTGCCTCGAGTGCCACCCCGACCTCACCTTCGAGCCGCTCCCGAAGCTGCCCGAGGGCGCCGACGTCGCGTGGCTCTCGAAGGAAGGCGAGGACGTGCCCGACCTCGACGCGCACGCCGCTCCCGGCAAGGTCACCGTCTTCGAGTTCTACGCGGAGTGGTGCGCGGTCTGCCGCAAGGTCGACGGCCACGTCTACAAGCGGCTCGCCGGCGGCGAGACGGAGCTCGCGTACCGCAAGCTCAACATCGTGGAGTGGGAGTCCGCGCTCGGGCAGCGCTACGTGAAGGACGTCCCGACGTTGCCGCTCATCATCGTGTACGGACCGAAGGGCAAGCGCTTCCGCGCGCTCTACGGCGCCGACCTCGCGCTCATCGACCGCACGATCGCCGAAGCCCGCGCGCAATGAAGCGCCTGACAGCGCTCGCGCTCGTCGCCTTTCTCGGGGCCTCGCTCGCCGAGCGCACCGCCGCCGCGTGCGCGGGGTGCAGCAATCCCAATTTGCCGACCGCGCGCACCGCGATTGCCTATTTGCATCCGGGCGAGCTCTCGCTCGCATTCAACCTCACCGCGACGACGATGCACGTCACGCACTCGGAGCACTGTCCCGACATCGGCCCGATATGCAATCAGCGCGACGAGCCCGCGCAGATTCACGATCAGCGCTTCTACGTCGCCGAGCTCCGCCCCATTCTCGCATTGGGCATTACCGATCGCTTCGCGCTCGAGGCGCAGGTGCCGCTCCGCGTCGTGAGCACCACGATCACGTTCCGCCGGCTCGACGGCACCGCGTTCGCGCCGGACTACCAGAACATCCATCACCGCGACGAGACGCTCTACGGCCTCGGCGATCCGTGGCTCTTCGGCCGGATGACGGGCGCGGTCGGCGCGCTCGCGGTCACGGCGCGCGCGGGGGTCGCGCTGCCGGTCGGGAGCACGGAGGAGGACCCCTTCGCGCGCGGACGCGCCGGCCTCGAGCACCAGCACATCCAGTTCGGCACCGGCACGTTCGCCCCGGTCTTCGCGCTCGACGCCGGTCGTTCGTTCGGGAGCGTGCGCGCCGGCGGCTACGCGCAGGCGATGCTCTTCGTCTACGAGAACGCCCGGCGCTACCTCGCGGGCAACCGCTACACGGCGGGCGTCGCCGGCGACGTCGAGGTCGTGAAGCGGCTCCGCGTCGGCCTCGGCGCGGACGTGCTGAACGAGCAGCCCGAGCGGTGGCGCCGCGTCATCCAGCAAGACGGCAACGTCGGCCGCACCGACGTGCTCGCCGGCGGCATGGTGAGCTACGCCCTCGACACGCTCGTGCTCTCCGCTTCGATCCGCGTGCCGGTCTACCAGCACTTCATCGATCCGGGTCACACCCACGACCAGGACCCGGGCCAGCTCACCTACCCCGCGATCGTGAACCTCGCGCTCGCGACGACGTTCGGCGGACCGAAGGTGGATCCACGTCCGAAGAGCGGGATCCTCCCGCCGCCCTGACCTCCCGCCAGGATCTGGAGCCCGAGGAGGACGAGGACGATCGGCAGGACGACGCGCCCGTAGCGCCGGACCTTGCTCCTCACCGCTTGGTTGTCGACGAGGCGGAACGCGAGCGCGCACCAGAGCGCGGTCATCACCGCGAAGACGGGGACGTAGACGAAGAGGTGCCGTCGCTCGACCGCGAAGAGCGGGACGTACACGCCGAGGTTGTCGCCGCCGTTCGCGATCGTCACCGCCGCGACGGCGAGGACCTGCGACGCACCGGCGAGCCGCTCCTTCGGCGGCCCGCCCTCGTCCACGCCGCGCGCGCGAAGGACCTCGACGCCTTTGTACAGCCCGAGCGCGAGCGGAACGATCCCGACGAGCGAGATCCATCGCGCGGGGACCGCGACGGCGAAGGCGGCCACCGCCACGCTCGCGCCGACGAGGACGGCGATCCCGAGGACCTGCCCGCCGACGACCGCGCGCGGCCGCAGCGTCGGATCCGCGAAGAGGACCGTGAGGAGCACGACGTCGTCGACGTTAGTGCTCGCGAAGACGACGACACCTTTCACGAACGTCGCCAGGAGCTCGCTTGAAGCGATCACGCGTCCGCCTCTTTCGGCGGCCGCGCTTGACCGCGCCGGCGGCCGAGCGATGATGATCCAAGCCCGGCCGCGGGTCCGTGTTCCATGCTCATGCCGCGCCTCCTTGCCCTCGTCGCCGTCGCCCTCGCCGCCGGGTGCGCGGCGCCGCGCACGGCCGAGGGGGTCACGCCGATCATCCACGTGAGCCCGGGCGTCGCGGGGCGACTCGCGCTGATGGATCGGTACCGCCTCCACGACGAGGAGCGGAAGCTCATGATGCAGCGGCCGCGCGTGTGGGTCGAAGAGGTCGAGGAGGAAGAAGAGGAGGAGCCCGTCGGCGTCAACGACGCGGACGCTGCACGATGACCTCCGGGCTGCCGCCGCGGCCCTGAGGGCGCGGCGGCAGCCCGAGGCCCCGACGCTGCGCCTCACGGAGGAGCGCGTTGCGGCGGGTGTGCGGCGTGCCCTCGCGATCGTCGAGCGACTCGAGGAGCGCCTCGTCGGTGAGGTCGTAAGGCCACCCGGTCGGCGCGGGAAACGACTCGACGTTGCCGCGCAACATGCCGCCTGGCTCGCGCACGGCTTGCCGGTCGCGCAGCAAGTCTTGCATCCAGCCGAGCGCGGCGTCGCGCTCGCCCGGCTCGACGTCGAGGGAGCTCAGGATCGAGCCGAGGATCTGGACGTGGAGCGGCTCGAACTTCGTCGCCTTCACGAGCACGTCGTCCGGCGTGACGAGCGCGCGGACGAAGCAGTCCTCCGGATCGTCGGCGCCGAGCCCGATCTCGACGCGCGACTCGGCGAAATACGAGCGGAGGTGGATGGGCGCGTTCGGGTCCTTGAGGTGGAGGTGCGGCCGCGACGCTTGGTAATCCAGGTTCACGATCTTCCAGGGCATCGCCGCGCACCTTACTGGCACTCGTCCTGCATCGTCGACCTCCGTCGATGTCCGTCTATGCCGCGCGCGATCTCGTCCGGGTGCCCGGGCTCATCAGCTTCACGCGCCTGCCGCTCGCCGTCGTCTTCGCCGCCCACGTCCGGAACGCGCCGATCGCGCTCGGCGCCCTCGCGCTCGCGGGCCTCTCCGACGTGCTCGACGGCTGGGTCGCGCGCCGCTTCCACCAGGAGACCCCCGCCGGCGCGGTGCTCGACGCGGTCACGGACAAGCTGTTCGTCGGCGTCGTCGCCGTCGCGCTCGTCGTCTCCGGCGCGCTCACGCTCACTGAGGCCCTTTTGCTCGGGGTGCGCGACGTGGGCGAGCTCGCGATCGCGCTCCGCCTCGCGGCGAAGGACTGGCACACGCTCTTCCGGCCGCACCCGCACGCGCCGTTCGGCAAGCTGACGACGTTGCTCCAGTTCGGCGCGGTCATCGCGGCGGTCGTGCGCTGGCCCGGCCTCCACGTCCTCGCCGGCGCGACCGCGATCGCGGGCGTGCTCGCGACGGTGAGCTACTGGCGAGCGGAGGGCCGGACGGAGGATAGAATCGGCCACGCATGAATTTCGTCCCGCAGGTGGACCCGACGCACGCGCACGCGCGACGGACGTGGTTCGTGGTCCATCCCAAAGGCCTCGTCGCGCGGCGCGACGGCGAGCGCATCGTCTTCCCGTCCGACGAGGACGTCGCGGCGCTCGGCCTCGACGCGAAGGACGCGCATCGCCTCGGCTCGCTCGACGACACCGACGCGCTCGTCGTCCCCATCGCCGGCCGCATCGAGGCGCCGTTCGAGCTCTTCGCGCTCCGCGCGCTCGCGGCGATGCTCGACGCGTCGCTCTTCGGCGTGGCGGGCCGCGCGATGCACACCGCCGACTGGCTCACGACGAGCCGCTTCTGCGGGCGCTGCGGGACGAAGACGGCGCCGCACGACAGCGAGCGCGCGATGGCGTGTCCGACCTGCAGGCTCCATCTCTACCCGCGCATCTCTCCCGCGATCATCACGCTCGTCCGCAAAGGCGACCTCGCGTTGCTCGCGTCGAACGCGAAGTTCCCCGGCGTCTTTTACAGCACGCTCGCGGGCTTCGCGGAGATCGGCGAGTCGCTCGAAGAGACGCTCGTGCGCGAGGTGCGGGAGGAGTCCGGCGTCACGGTCGGAGACGTCCGCTACTTCGGGAGCCAGCCGTGGCCGTTCCCGAACTCGCTCATGATCGCCTTCACCGCGGAGTGGCGCGCGGGAGAGATCGCGATCGATCCGACCGAGCTGTCCGACGCGAAGTGGTTCGCGATCGACGATCTGCCGATGATCCCGCCTCCTCTCAGCATCGCGCGCCAGCTCATCGACGCGTGGATCGCCGACGTCCGCGCGCGGCGGTCGGGCGCGTCGTCCTGATCCGCTCCGCCTCAGGGCTTCACGTTCGCGGTGAAGCGGAGGTTGCCGCCGTTGGCGTTCCTTGTCCTGGTTCCGTCGTCGCCGCACGCCGCGACAGCAGAGAGGAGCAGCAACGCGATCGCCCGAGTCATGACGACTGTAGGGGTAAGTGGAATGCCAGCCCATATCGCGTTTTGACGGACGTTAACTACTTGATATTATGCATCTATCCTGGAACGAGGGGCGCTCATGACTGGGCGGCCGTAAAGCACCGTAAACCCCGGCATTCCTCGCGCGGCCCGCCCGTCTGTCCCTCACAAGGAGATGATGAACATGCGTTCGAAGATGATCGGTCTGGTGGTCGTGGCGTTTGGTGTCCTCGCGGCGGTCCCCGCCTTCGCGGACGACAAGCCGAGCTTTCCGATGCCGGCCGCGACGTTCAAGCAGCGTGTCGACGCGCGCCAGGCGAAGGCGCGCGAGCACATGGAGAAGCGGGCGAGCAAGCTCACGGCGGAGCAAGCGAAGGAGCTCCGCGCGAAGTTCGAGGCGAACATCGCGAAGGTCAACGCCGAGGTCGCAAAGGCGATCGCCGACGGCACCGTCACGAAGGACGAAGCCGCCGCCGTCCGCGCCGCCTCCCCGCACCGCGGCGGCCACGCCGGCGGCGGCCATTGCGACAAGGGCAAACCGGGCGCCTGAGTCTCTTCATGGTCGGGGGCTCTGCCCCCGACACCCCCGCCCCGCGACCACGGCCCTCTCTTCATGGTCGGGGGCTCTGCCCCCGACACCCCCGCCCCGCGACCACGGCCCTCGCGCTTTCGCGCTCGGGTTGCTTCGCAACCGCTGGGGCGGCCGCGGTCGCGGGGCCCCCGCTTCCCCCGCTGCGTCGCGCACGGACGTCGCTGCGCTCGGGGCGCTTCGCAACCGCTGGGGCGGCCGCGGTCGCGGGGCCCCCGCTTTCCCCGCTGCGTCGCGCCCGACCCTCGCACTCACGCGAAGGCCCCAGAAGCGATCTCGCCGCCGCATCGCGCACGGCCGTCACGCTCGCCTGCGCATGCGAGCGCCAAATCCGGCCCCATGAGCGCGGCGATTGGCAGCGGCCCCCAGCAGCGGGCCCGCTCGCATGGCCCTCACGCTCACCCGCGGCGCGCGCGAGGGGCCCCAGAAGCGGCCGCGCAAGCGGGCGCGCAGCGCCCCGAGCGCGAAGCGCGAGGGTCGTGTCTGGGGTGGGGGTGTCGGGGGCGAAGCCCCCGACGTTGAGTAACCAAGTTTCAGGAAATTTTCTCCTGTGATCTCGGCAGGATCTTGCACCTGTCTGCAGGGCGGGTCGTCGATTTGCGCGTCGGACGTCGACAATCGGCGAGTGTGCGCTAAGGACGGCGCCCATGGCGAACGTGCTTGGTGGGGCGGCCCGTGCGGGCATTTGGCTGTTGATCGTGGCGGGAGCCGCTTGTGCACCGAGCGATGCGACGGAGGAGTCGGCCTCCGAGCTGAACGCGACGGCGAACGACGATCCGTGGGGGCCGCGCTCCGTGCTGCCGAGCGGCACACCGGTGGAGAACCGTCCGCCGAACGCTTCGAGTCAGCGACCGGCATTTCGCGGGCAGACGCGCTCCCCCGGCGATCGCACGAACGTCGCCTTCGACGTGCGCGTCACGGCGAGCGGCCTCTCGCGGCCGTGGGCGATCGCGTTCCTCCCCGACGGCGCGAAGCTCGTGACCGAGCGGCCGGGCCGGATGCGCATCATCGCGGAGAACGGCGCCCTCTCCGAGCCGCTCGCCGGGCTCCCCGCGATCGCGGCGCGCGGCCAGGGAGGTTTGCTCGACGTCGTGCTCGCGCCGTCGTTCGCAGAGACCTCGCAGATCTACTTCACGTACTCCGAGCCGCGGACCGGCGGCAACGGCCTCGTCCTCGCCCGCGCGAAGCTGGTGCGCGGCGCGACCCCGTCGCTCACGAACGTCGAGTCGATCTGGCGCATGACGCAGACGAGCAGCTCGAGCGTCCACTTCGGCTCGCGCATCGTGTTCGATCGCGACGGCCACGTCTTCGTCACCGTCGGCGAGCGCGGCGTGAGCAACGGCGCCGGCAACGCGCGCGATCTCGGAAGCTCCTACGGCAAGGTGATCCGCCTCAACCTCGACGGCAGCATCCCGCTCGACAACCCGTACGTGAATCGTCCGGGCGCGCTCCCGGAGGTGTTCTCGAGCGGTCACCGCAACCCGCAGTCGGCCGCGCTCCACCCGAAGACAGGCCAGCTCTGGACGGTCGAGCACGGGGCGCGGGGCGGCGACGAGGTCAACATCATCCGCCCCGGCAAGGACTACGGCTGGCCGACGGTGACGTACGGCATCGACTACTCCGGCGCGACGATCGGTTCCGGCGTCACGGCCGCCGCCGGCATCGAGCAGCCGGTCTACTACTGGGATCCCGTCATCGCGCCGGCGGGCGCTGCGTTCTACGACGCGGCGGCGTTCCCGGCGTGGCGCGGCAGCCTCTTCGTCGGCGGGCTCGCCGGAGAGCACCTCGTTCGCCTCACGATCTCCGAGGATCGCGTCGTCGGCGAGGAGCGCCTCCTCACCGCCCGCCGCGCCCGCATCCGCGACGTGCGCGTCGGCCCGGCCGGCACGATCTTCGTGAGCGACGAGACGAACGGCCAGATCCTCGAGCTCGTCCCGCGCGGTTCTTGATCGTTCGCGTTCGCTCCAGCCTCGTGATCGCTTCGGCGGCGTCGGGAACACTGGAGGGGCGATGATTGGATCGAGGCTATCGAGCATGTTCGCTCTCGGAGCGGCGGTGATCGCCGCGTGCTCCAGCGGCGGAGAGCCGACCGGAAGCACGTGCCCGGAGGGATCGACGCTCACGTATGAGACGTTCGGGCGATCGTTCCTCGAGACGCATTGCACGAAGTGCCACTCGGCCGCGGGCCGCGGAGAGTCGCCGGCGCTCGACTCCGTCGCCAACGTGCGCGCGAACGCGACGAGCATCGACTCCGCCGCCGCGGCGGGACCGAAGGCGACGAACACGGAGATGCCGGAGGACTCCGACGTCGCGGAGGCGGAGCGCCGGAAGCTCGGAGAGTGGCTCGCCTGTGGCGCGCCGTGAGTGCCTCGGAGATACTCGCGATGCATGAACGGAGAAGAAGCCGTCTACGAGATGCTCTGGGACTGCAAGTACTGCGGTCAGAAGAAGCTCCTCGGCGTCACGCATCGCTTCTGCGCCGGCTGCGGCGCGCCGCAGGATCCGAACGCGCGCTACTTCCCGCCCGACCACGAGAAGGTCGCGGTCAAGAACCACCCGTACGTCGGCGCCGACGTGGTGTGCCCGTCGTGCCGGCAGCCGATGTCCCGCGCCGCCAAGTGCTGCACGAACTGCGGCGGCCCCATCGACAAGGGCGCCGAGGTCGCGCGCCAAGCCGACGTCGTCGTCCCCCCACCCGGCGGCTATCCGCCGGGTGCCTATCCGGCCGGTGCTCACGCACCCGGCGCTCACGCACCCGGTGCCTATCCGCCCGGTGCTCACGCACCCGGTGCCTATCCTCACGGCGCCTATCCGCCCGGTGCTCACGCACCCGGCGCCTATCCGCAGCAGCCCTTCAGGAGCGCGGCGCAGGGCTTCCAGCCCGCACCGCCGAAGAAGAGCAGCGCGGGACTGATCCTCGGCATCGTCGGCGGCGTCTTCGCGCTACTCCTCGTGCTCGTCCTAGTCGCGGTCTTCTGGAAGCGTGAGGCCGCGCTCGCGGTGACGGGCCATTCGTGGGAGCGGAGCATCCGGATCGAGCGCTTCGAGAACGTCCGCAAGAGCACGTGGTGCGACGAGATCCCGGCCGGCGCGCGCGTCGTCTCACGCCGCCGCGAGCAACGTGGCACGAAGAGGGAGAAGGACGGCCAGACCTGCTCGACGCGCAAGAAGGACCTGGGCAACGGCTCGTACAAGGAGGTGAGGGAGTGCACCGACAAGTACAAGGAGACTCCCGTTTACGACGACAAATGCGATATCGACGTAACGGAGTGGCGCACCGCCCGCACCGCGACCGAGAAGGGCGCGAGCGTCAGCGACACCCCACGCTGGCCCGTAACGAAGGTGACGGGAGGCACGTGCCTCGGCTGCGAGCGCGAAGGCTCGAAGACCGAGAAGTACACAGTCCTCTTCACCGACGCCAAGTCGAAGGACGCCGCCTCATGCGACCTCCCACAAGCAAAATGGTCCACCTTCAAGGTCGGCTCGAAGTGGAAAGGCCAAGTCCGCGTCATGACCGGCGGCGTCGACTGCAACGACCTCATCGCGCAGTAGCGGCCCCGCTCGCGCAACGCCCGACACGCCGAAGCTCGCGCCCGCGAGCGAGAATTGCACAACCTCGGTTGTGCATCTCGTTTCGCAACCCAGGTTGTACAACAGCTCCAACTCGCGCGACGCTCGACACACCAACAGCTCGCTCCGGCGAGCGAGAACTGTACAACCTCGGTTGCGCACCCCAACTCCACAACCCAGTTGTGCAACGACCCCGCTCGCGCAACGCTCGACACGCCGAAGCTCGCGCTCGCAAGCGAGGACTGCACAACCTCGGTTGCGCACCCAACTCCACAACCCAGGTTGTGCAACGACTCCAGCGCGCGCAACGCCCGACACGCCGAAAGCTCACGCCCGTAAGCGAGGACTGCACATCCTCGGTTGCGCATCCCAATTCACCCCCAGGTTGTGCAACGACTCCAGCACGCGCACCCCCCGACGCACCGAAGCTCGTGCCCACGAGCGGATTGCACAACCTCGGTTGCGCATATCGATTACACAACCTGGGTTGTACAAACGCCCGAGGAGCACGGCATTCGGAGACTCACGATCGCGAGCAGGCGCCCTCCTCGCCGCTCGGCGCGGCGGAGCCCGGAGTCTAGCGACCCCGCTTCACGTTCGCCGTCTTCGCCGCGACCTTCGCCATCGCCGCACCCTTCGCCGGAGACGCGACCTTCGCCATCGCCGTCACCGCACCCTTCGCCTTCGCCGCGACCGTCGCCTTCGCCACGCCCTTCGGCTTCGCCGTCACCGCGACCTTCGCGGCGCCGCGACCTTCGGCTTCGCCGGCGCCGCGCCCTTCGCCGGTGCTGCACTCTTCGCCGCGACCTTCGCTGGCGTCGCGACCTTCGATTTCGCCGCGACCCTCCCCTTCGCCACGCCCTTCCCCTTCCCCTTCGCCGAGCCCTTCCCCCTCGCCGCGACCTTCGCCTTCGCCGCGACCTTCCCCTTCGCCGTGACCTTCGATACGAGGGTGTATGCGTCCTCGAGGAGGGCCCTCATCACCGTCGCCGTGACCTTTGCGAGGTGGGCGTAGGTCCAGCCGCTGCGGCCCCAGGCGCCGGCGGCGGGGGCGAATTGGCCGGCGAAAGACTCGTCGTCGATGAGCGTCAGCTGGAGCTCGAGGGGGAGCTTGAAGGACGCCTTCGTCTCGTCCTCGGTCAGGCTTGCGAAGATCTTCCCGCCCACGCGGAAGTCCGCGTGGCCCATGTGCGAACCCTCCTCCGTGTTCGGGAGCGAGAGGGCCAGCTTGCGGAACTGGGCGGCGTTCATCGAGCCCTCAATCGCACTGGCACGCGTTCGCGGTCTGGCCCGCGCCGGAGCCGAAGACGGCGCCCTTCGCCTTCCCCAGCGCCGTGCACATCCCGCTGCAGTCCGCCGCCGCGACCGTGCCCGTGCCCGCGTCCCCGCCCGCGCCCCCGCCGCCCTCGCAGAAGCAGTTGATCTCGTGCGGGTACACGTTCGCGCGGCCGCTCGCGAAGCCCGACTTCGTGCACAGGTCCGTGCACGAGCCGGCGGCGTCGCCCGCCGGCTTGTCGTCGTCGTCCGACGAACATGCAACGAGAGCAGCGACCAGGACACCGACGACGGTGAGAGACGAGACGAGCTTCATCCCAGCCGCTCTAGCACGGCCACCACCTGCTCGGGGCTCCGCTCGCACAGCTTCTGCAGGCGCGCGGCGTCGAAGAACGCGATCGTGGAGCCCGCGCGCGCGACCGCGTCGAAGGGGGGCGCGATGCGGTGGATCGCGTCGCGGACGCCGTAGAACGTGTCCGGCTCGATCACGTTCGACGGCGTCTCCTGATGCTCGCCCTCGTAGAGGCCGATCGAGCCGCGCGCGACCAGGCAAGCCACGTCCGGGATCTCGTTCGCGGTCAGGATGACGGTGTCCTCGTTGAAGGTCGCGAGGCGCTGGATGCAGGAGAGCATCTCGTCCCGCACCTGCACGTCGAGCTGGCCCATCGTCTCGTGCATCGAGAAGAACGAGTCGATGCGGTGCATCTGCTTCGTCTGCGCGATGCGGAGGCCGAACGGCAGGTCCTCGTCCATCGCGGCGCGGACCGCGGCGGCCGGGAGCGTCCACACCTCGCTCACGCGCTCCGCCTTCAGCGTCGCGGTGCAGCGCCGGGGGGACTCGGCGGTGCCCATGACCGACGACTCGCCGAGGAGCCAGCCCGGGAAGCAGCAGCGGACGAGCCACGACCCGCCCTCCGGCTTCTCGAGCCACACGCCGAGGAGGCCGCTCTTCACGACGAACACGTTCTTCGAGGGCTCGCCCTCCGCCACCAGCGTCTCGCCCGGCGCGAGCGTGCGCAGCGTCATCGCGGCGGCGAGCTTCGTGCGGACCTCCTCCGGCAGGCCGGCGAAGCTGCGCGCGTCGAACACCGAGTCGAGCGGGCGCAGGCGCGCGCGGCTCTGGTCGAGCAGCGTGTGCACCGGCGACGTCGCGAACTCCTCGCGGCCGATGAGCTCGAGCTCCATCGCCGCCGCCTTCTCCAGCGCCGGGAGATCGAAGCGGTCCGCGAACTCGCGCGCCGACGCCTCGAGGTAGCCGCGCGCGAGGGCGGGCTCGCCGAGCTTCACCTCGACCTCCGCCATCTTGAAGAGCGTCGCGCCCTGCTGATCGTGATCGGAGAGCAGCCGCGGCAGGAGCTCGCGCGCGGTATGGAGCGAGGCCTCGTCGCCCTTCTCGAGCGCGGACTCGATCTGCGCCTCGATCGGCGCGTCGAGCTCCTCGAGCATCGAGAGCGCGCTCTCGCTGCTCGGCGCGTCGCCGAAGTCGGCGAGCTCGTCGGGCACCGCCGCGAGCACGAACTTCTTCGCGTTGCGCGCCGCCTCGACGACGTGATCGGCGGTGAGCTTCGGCGTCATCGTGCCGTTGTCCTCCACCGTCAGGTCGGCGACGTGGAGGACGCCGCTCGGCGCGGCCAGCACCACCGTCACGACCCACGCGTCGCCCACCACCCGTCGAACGCGCCGCACGTCGCGCACGTCGAGCATACGCCCGAAGGTCGGACGCAGCGCGTTCGAGACCGTTCGCCACACCTCTTCACGCGTCACGACTCGAGCATATCGGCGTGGAGCATTTCATGCATCTTTCCGGCGTCGATGTCGTCGTTCGCCGTTCCGCTCTGGGCCTGGGGCCTTTTTGCGGCCGTCGTCGTCGCCAGCCTCGCGATCGACCTCATCCAACATCGCGGCGACCACGCCGACAGCCGGCGCCGCGCCCTGATCTGGAGCGGGATCTGGATCGGCGTCTCGCTCCTCTTCGCGGGCTTCGTCGCGCTCCAGCTCGGCGCGCCTGCGGCGCAGGAGTTCGTCACCGCGTGGCTCGTGGAAAAGAGCCTCAGCGTCGACAACCTCTTCGTCTTCCTCGTCATCTTCCGCCGCCTCCGCGTCCCGCGCGAGCAGCAGCACAAGGTCCTCTTCTGGGGCATCATCGGCGCGTTCGTGACGCGCGGCCTCTTCATCGCCGCAGGCTCCGCCGTGCTCGAGCGATGGCACGCCGCGACCTACGTCCTCGGCGCCTTCCTCGTCTTCACCGGCCTGAAGACGCTGGGGCACGGTCGGGAGGCGCGGGACGAGAAGGAGAGCAAGGTCGTCACCTTCGCGCAGCGCTACGTCTCGGCGCCGCTCCTCGTCCCCATCGTCGCGATCGAGCTCTCCGACATCATGTTCGCGATCGACTCGATCCCCGCCG
Organism: Labilithrix sp.; assembly: GCA_019637155.1. Lineage (NCBI taxonomy): Bacteria > Pseudomonadati > Myxococcota > Polyangiales > Labilitrichaceae > Labilithrix > Labilithrix sp. The sequence continues at coordinate 95,740 of JAHBWE010000017.1, forward strand.
TGTTCGCGATCTCACGCGATCCGTTCATCGTCTTCACGTCGAACGTGTTCGCGATCCTCGGGCTCCGCGCGCTCTACCTCGTCCTCGCCGACGTCGTCGCGAACCTGAAGTACCTCCACTACGGGCTCGGGACGCTCCTCGTCTTCGTCGGCGCGAAGATGATCGCGGGGCACTGGGTGCACGTCCCGAACTGGGCGTCGCTCGCGACCACGGTCGCGATCCTCACCGCGGCCGTCGTCCCGAGCCTCGTCCACCGCCGCCGCGTCGAAGCTACCGGCACGAGCTGACGGAGCAGCTGCACGACGCGCCGCAGCTCACCGTCGCTCCGGTGCCGCTCCCGCTCGAGCACGTCGCCTTGCACTCCTGGAGCCCGCAGTTCATCGTGAGGCCGGTGCACGAGTCCCCGCTGCAGGTCACCGTGCAAGGCTGCTCCGCCGGGCACTGGAGCTTCGCGCCGTTGCAGGAGTCGTCCTCGCACGTGAGCGCGCACGGCTTGCCGAACGGGCAGGCGAACGCCGAGCCGTTGCACGAGCCCCCGCCGCACAGGATGTGGCACACGCCGTCGTCGCAGCCTCCGCTGCACGCCGGAGGGCAGCCCGGAAGCGGCGGGAGCGGCTTCTTGCAGCTGCCGCCGCCGCTCGACGACGTCGACGACGACGTGCTGCTCCCGCCGCTGGACGACGTGGAGCTCGTCGAGGAGCTCCCGCCGCCGTCCTCGCGCTTCCCGCCGTCCTCCTCCTTCTCGTCTTCGGAGTCGGCCTCCGCGCCGGAGCCCGCGGCGTAGTCGTCGAGGTCCCACCACGCGCACGCGGAGCCGGCCGTCACGACCAGCGCTGCGAGCGCGAGAACTCCCCCGAGCCGTGTCATCGCCTCAGTCTACCGCGCTCAGCCGTAACGGATCTGGACGTTCTCGACGAGCGAGATGAGCGCGTTCTTCACGTCCTCGGTCGTCGCGCCGCGCACCGTCGCGCGGCCCTCGCCCTCGTAGCCGGCCGCTCGCGCCATGCCGACCTTCGGCGTGCGGAACTCGACGAGCGCGTCGCCCGCGTCGGCGATCGCCTTGTCGATCCCCTCGACGCTGACGATGCGGTCGCCGCGACCCTGACCGCGGAAGAACGCGGCGCCGGCGGACCACTTCCGCTTCTTCGGCGTGAACTCCTCGACCGCCATGAGGCGCGCCCAGTCGTGGAAGAAGTCGGTCTCGTGCGCGATGCTCATGAGCGGCATGATCATGACGCCGGGCGGACGCGCGCCGACCTCGTTCACGAGCGCGGTGCCGTCCTCGCGGAGGAACCACTCCATGTGCGTGAGCGACGTGCCGGCCGCGGTCTTTGCCCAGCGCCCGAAGAGCGCGTCGAGGGCGGCGGCGTTGATCGGCGCGAACTTCTCGAACTCGGGGAGGTCCTCCTCGCGCGGGAGCATCACGCAGTACTGCATCCACGCGTTCTCGAGGACCTCGAGCGGCGTCGGGAAGTAGCGCGTCCCGGAGCGCCACACCGGCTTGCCGCGCACGGTGACGGTCTCGCACGTGTGCTCGCGCGCGCCGACGACGAACTGCTCGCACTGGAGCGGCCGCTCTTGCGTCGGCGTCACGCCCTGCTCCTCGAGCGCGGCGAGGTCCTCCGCCGACGTGATGCGGTAGGTCCCGCGCGTGCCGAGCCCGGCCTGCGGCTTCACGATGACGGGGTAGCCGACCTGGTCGATGAACTTCCGCAGCGCCTCGGGCGACGTCGCGAGGCCGCTCTTCGCGGTCGGCACGCCGTGCTCGCGGAAGACGTCCTTCATCCGGTCCTTGTCGCGGAAGTTCCGCGCGACCTCGCCGTTGATGCCCTCGATCCCGAGCTCGTCGCGGACGTGGGCCATCGGGATCTGCAGCTGCTCGAGGACGCCGACGAGGCGGTCGACCTTGCCGATCCCCTTGCCGAGCGCGCGCGTCGCGACGAGGAGCTGCTCCGGATCGAGCGGGTCGCTGACGCGGTAGTGGCCCGTCACCCGCGACCTGAGCGCGCGCGGGATCGAGCTCGCCGGGTCCTGGCTGATCACGCTGAACGTGATGTCTTCGATGTTGCAGAAGCCTTCGACGTAACGGTTCGTCGTCTCGAGGAAGAGCGGCGCGATGAACACCACGTGCGTCATGGGCCGCGAGATATCACATCGCGGCGCCGCGGAGGGAGCCCCGTAGTAGGCTCGCCGCGTGTTCCGCCGCTTCAAGCGCTGGCTGCGGGAGCGAAACCCGAAGCCGTTCCCGCCGGAGTGGAACGCGATCGTCGAGCGGAACGTGCCGCTCGTCGCCGCGCTGCCGGAGGAGGACCGCGCCGAGCTCGACAAGCTCGTGATGACGTTCCTCGACGAGAAGCACTTCGAGGGCGCGGGCGGCTTCGAGATCACGGACGAGGTGAAGGTCACGATCGCCGCGCAGGCGTGCCTCCTCCTCATCCGTCGCGACACCGACGTGTACCCGGACCTCGAGACGATCCTCGTCTACCCGAGCGCGTACACCGCCAAGTCGACGCGGCGCGAGGGCTACGTCGTGATCGAGGAGCGCGTCGATCGCCTCGGCGAGTCGTGGGACCGCGGCGTCGTCGTCCTCGCGTGGGACTCCGTCCAGAGCGGCACGACGAACACGAGCGACGGCCACAACGTGGTCCTCCACGAGTTCGCGCACCAGCTCGACGCCGAGGACGGCGACATGGACGGCGCGCCCGCCCTCCACACGCGCGCGCGCTACGCGACGTGGGCGGCGGTCCTCGGCGCCGAGTACGAGGACCTCGTCGCGAAGGTGCACGCCGGCCGCGGCTCCGACATCGACGACTACGGCGCGACGAGCCCGCCCGAGTTCTTCGCCGTCGTCACGGAGATGTTCTTCGAGAAGCCGCGACAGCTCCGGGCGAGGCACCCGGAGCTCTACGCGACGTTCGCCGACTTCTACCAGCAGGACCCCGCGGCGCTGCTCACGCGAGCGCCCACGGCTGATCGCGCGGACCCGCCGCCCAGTTGTCGTGACGGCCGTCCCAGTACGTGACGCGCACGTCGATCGGGTCGACCTCGTCGAGGGTGAGGTAGTTCACCGACGCGAAGTCGCCGCCGAGCTCGGCGAGGTGACCGCGGCCGAAGCAGTGAACGCCGCAGTGCTTGCAGAAGTAGCGCTTCGAGGTCTTCGCGCCCCACTCGTAGGTCGCGAGCGCGTCCTCGCCCCGGAGGACCACCAGCTCGTGCGGCCTGATGATGCCGCCGAGCACGCCCGTCTTCATGCAGACGGTGCAGTTGCAGCGGCTGGCGTGTGATGCCTCGAGGAGCGCCTCGTACCGAACCGCGCCGCAGTGACAACCGCCCGTGTGCTTCGTCTTGGTTTCCATGAGAGACACCCTACCGATCGACGATGACAGCTTTATGTCATATTTGATCCGCGCTGGCCGAGGTCCCGGAGGCGCGCGATACTTCGAGGGATGTCGCGGGCGAAGGTCGGAGCTGCCGCGCTCGCGTTGCTCCTCGCGTGCGGCGACGATCCGGCGCCCGCCCCCGCGCCGCCGGCCGCCGCCGGCGAGCCCGCGCCGATCGAGCCCGACGCCGCGCCCGCCGTCGCAGAGGCGTGCACGACGCTGCCGCGCACGTTCGCGCAGCGCGCCGACGCGTACTTCCACGTGTTCCCGACCGAGACGGCGGCGATCCGCACGTTCGAGCGCTACCTCCCGCAACGGCGCTGGCGCGCGCCGGGCAGCGTCGCGCATCGGCGCGCGCAGGCGGCGGCGAACGCGGTGTTCGGCGCGTACCAGACGCTGTACCCCGACGCGACGAAGGGCCTCGACGTCGCGCCGATCGCGATCATCCAGGAGACGCCTTCGCCGAACGCGTTCGTGATCGCGGGTCGTGTCTACCGCGAGGTCGGCGGCCACCAGACCGCCCTCTACGTCCTCGTCTTCACGAGCGGCTACGTCGAGGGCGCGAACGACGCGGAGCTCCAGCTCATCGCCGCGCACGAGATGGGGCACCTCCTCCTCCGCAACGGCGACCGGGAGTACTTCACGCCGATCCACTACCGCGAAGGCACGAACCTGTTCGGCGAGTACGAGACGAACGATCCCGAGGTCGCGGAGATCGCGCAGGAGATCGGCCTCCTCGGCGACCGCGTCGGGCAGCTCACGGAGCGGGAGTTCAACGGCTACCCCACCGACGTCGGCACCGCGAAGACCGACGGGCTCGCGGGGCCGCGCTACGGCCGCTACCTCCGCTACGTTCACGACGCGGAGGGCCGCACCGGTCCGAAGGCCGACGACTGCGATGCCGCGCGCGACGTCGCGCAGCAGATCGGCGCGCTCGTGTTCCGCTCGGGTCACCTCTCGCGCGATCAGTCGACGTTCGATCTCGGGACCGACGCGGCGAGGCTCGACGGGCTCACGACGCAATACTGGCAGCTCGAGGCGAGCTGCCTCGCGCACGTGACGATGAGCTACCGCGACCTCGTCCTCTACGCGAAGCGCGACGCGGGCGAGGATCCGAACGCCGCGACGCGCCTCGCCGCGATCGGCGCCGACGCCGCCGCGCTCGACGCGTACCTCGAGATCTCCCCCGCCGAGGCCGCCGCCGACGCGACCGCGCCCGATCGGAACATCGCGGAGAAGGTCGCCGCCCTCGGCGTGGCGGCGCAGGGGCAGCTGCGCGTCGACCTCGCGAACCCCGAGGTGAGCCGCATCCGCGTGTTCACCGCGGAGGACGACGCCGACTCCGCCGCGGTGCGCATCGGGAAGATCCTCGCGATCGATCCGGGCGCGCTCGCGACGAAGCTGCTCTCGACCGAGGACGCCGAGTACGCCGCCGACTGCAACGAGAAGCTCGCGCGCGACGTGACGCCGGCTTACGGCGGCTTCATCGACGTGCACCACGGAACGTGCTGGCGCATCTTCCGCGGCCAGAAGCTCGCCGCCGCGCTCGAGACCTGCCCCGAGACGTGGCCTCGCTAGAGCAGCGAAAAGCAGCAAAAAGGAGACACGGCAGGCCTCTCGAGGTACGTTCGTGTCGGCGTGTATCCTTCCAACACCTACATCTTGTTTTTGCTCGTGTTTCTGATCGCGGGCTGCTCGTCGAAGAAGGAGGCGCCCGACGGGACGGCGGCGTCGGCGTCGGCTTCTCCTCTTGTTGCGGTCCCGCCCGTCGTCGATGCCGCACCGCCTCCGTCGCCGGAGCCGCCGGAGCCGCCGAAGATCGCGAAGAAGCACCTCCGCGTGCTCCACACCGGCGACTCGATGGTCGGCGGCGGGCTCTCGCGCGCGCTCGGACCGAAGTTCGTCGCCGACGGCGCGAAGTACTTCCGCGACGTCATCGAGAGCGGGACGATCCACGATTTCTCGCAGAACGATCACCTGCCGAAGCTCCTCGCGAGCACGAAGCCGGACCTCATCGTCATCAGCCTCGGCGCGAACCACGTCCCGCATTTCATCGACATCGAAAAGGAAATCGGGCCGTACGTGCCGAAGCTCATCAAGCGCGTCGAGAAGATCGACTGCATCTGGGTCGCCCCCCCGATCTGGAAGCCGCACCAGCAGAAGTTCAACGACTGGCTCAAGGACCACGTCGCGCCCTGCAAGTTCTACGACGCGACGAGCGAGGAGCGGCACCTCGAGATCGCGCGCCGCGAGGACAAGATCCATCCGAACGAGAAGGGCGGCGAGGTCTGGGCCGACGACTTCTGGAAGTTCTACAAGGAGGGCGAGGGCCAGTTCTTCCTCCTGCCCGACGCGGGCGCCGCCGCGCCCTGAGCCACGGAAATCAGGAAATCGTCCGCGGGTTCCTGGACGACGGCGCACTTTCTGCTACACGTGCCACAAATGCGCCTCCTCGCGATCCTCGCCTTTGGTTCGATGGCTGTGGCCTGCGCCTCGTCGACGACGAACGCGGTCGGAACGACGACGGTGACCTCGAGCGAGGTGGCGGAGCCCGAGTCGCGCGAGTCTTCGCCGCGCGCCGAGGAGCCGACCGGCCAGCGCGTCTGCCGGACGACGAACATCCACGACGGCACGACGGAGCTCTTCCTCGATTGGAAGAAGGGCAGCGCGACGGGTCTGCTTCGTCGCACCGCGCCGAGCGGCGTCGTCACCGAGCAGAAGGTCAACGCCGAGCGCGTGAAGGGCAGCATCATCGCTGACGACGTCCACTCGCAGGACCTCGCCGTCCACGCCGCGCAGGTCCGCGACCACAAGGGCCGCACGTACATGCGCCTCGGCGAGTCGAAGAGCGGCTGGTTCCCCTGCGAGTGATCTAGCAGCCGGCGAACGAGCAGTACTTCGCGCGCGTCCGGGAGAGGCTCACCGTCGGCTGACCGTACGGTGAGAAGGGCAGCGACGCCCACTCGTACGAGATCTTCTTCATCGTGTTGGAGAACTCGGTCGCGGTGAGGGCGCGCGTCGTCGGGAGCGTCACGCCGCGGCGCGAGATGAGCTTCATCGCGCCGAGGTCCTGGTTCTTCGGGTTGAAGGTCGAGTAGCCGAGCGTGTTCCAGGTCCGGTTGAGGAACTGGTAACGGCCCGCCGCCGTCGACGTCCATCCGCCGCCGGTGATCGCGATGTTGGGGTGGCGGTTGCAGCTCGAGAAGCAGCGGTGCGTGTACATCGTGTTGTACCCGTCCTGCCCGCACGTGCCGGCGGTGCCCTCCGTGAAGGCGATCGTGTTGAGCATCGCCTTGTGCTTCGCGGCTACGGCGCCGGCGGCGATCGACGGCGCGCACGTCGGCGCGGAGAGCTCTGCTTCGGTCGAGTCGACGTCTTCCTCGACCTCCTCCGCCGGGATGGTGCAGCCCGCGAGGAACAGCGCGGACGTCAAGCCGAGGCTGAACAGGGTCTTGGTCATCATGCTCTTTCGCCTTCCTTCTTCTTCGTCTTCGTTCATCGTCCGAGGTCGCCGCGCGCGTCGGCCGCGGCGGCCCTCGCCTCTTCTTGGAGCTCGCGCTCGAACGCGTCGGCGCTCGGCTCGAGCTTCGCGACGCGCGCCGCGAACCGCTCCACCGCGGGCAGCGCGCGCTTGTCGCCGATCGCGGCGAGGCGCTGCGCGGCCGTGGTCTGGAGCGGGAGGTCGAGCATGCCGTCGCGATCGAGCGCGTCGACGAGGGCGTCGACCGCCGCGTCGCCGCCGAGATCGCCGAGCGCCTCGACGAGGTTCACGACGTTGCCGCTCGCGTCGCGCGTGTCCCGCTTCGCCTCCTCGCCGAGCCAGCGCGCGAGCGTCTTGCCCGCGAGCGCGTGCTCCGCGGGACCGCCCTGCGCCGCGAGGCTCGCGACCGCATGGATGATCGCCGGCGCCGCCTCGGGCTCGCTCGCGAGGTCCGCGCGCGCGAGCACCGGCAGCGCGGCGAGGTCCCCTTCTCGCACCGCGGTCTCGATCCCGTCGAGCCGCGCGACGATGTCCGCGTCGAGCGTCACCGCGCTGAGCGTCGTCGTCCCCACCGCGACGCGCTCCGCCGTCTTCACCACCGCCGGCGCGATCGCGCTCGCTCCCTCTTCACGCTGGCCGACGTTCGGCGCGCTCACGAGCGTCGCGGTCGCGCGCATCGAGCGCGAGCGCGCGACGACGGTCACCGCCGTCGCGGCAGCGATCCCGGCGACGACGAAAGCGATGACGATGGAACGACGGGCGCGCATCTCGGCGCGCGAAGTGTCGATCGGATCGCGCGAACGCGATCATCTCTTCCATCGTCCAAATTGGATTTCAGAATGCGCGCGCTGTGTTGATGCCGATCGTCAGCAGTCGCCGGTCGGGAGCCCGACGAGCTCCTTCACGTCCTCGCACGGGAGCCCCGTCTCCGCGTGGAGGATGCGCGCCGCGGTCACGAGGAGCGCGTCGCGGTGCTCGGGACGCGCGGAAGACGCCGCGCGCAGCGCTTGCCGCGCGCTCGGCGAGACGTGATCGGAGTGCATCAGGATCGGCGCCATGGACATCATCGGTGGACCTCTTCTTCGTTCCGATGCTGCTCGCCTCTCCCCGTTTCTGTCGGTGATCCGACAGATCACGGTGCGGACGCGAGTCCTCCGACGCGCCGCGGCTCGGCGACGCCCACCCACTCCGCTCCTTCGCGTCCGATGCCGGGCGCGTCGGCGAGGTGGCCGCGCTCCTTCAACGTGTAGCCCATCGCTTCGAGCGATGTGCGCGTGTCCGGCGCGAGGCCGTTGGCCTCGAAGATGACCTCGTCGGGGAGGTGCTGCATGTGGAAGCGCGGCACGCTCACCGCCTTCCCGATGTCGAGCCCGAAGTCGACGACGTTCGAGAGCTCCTGGAAGACCGACGTGATGATGGTGGGCCCGCCCGCGGCGCCGAGCACCATCTCGATCTTCCCGTCGGCGCCGCTCACGATCGTGGGCGACATCGACGAGAGCATGCGCTTGCCGCCTTGGATCGCGTTCGCCTCGCCTTGCACGAGCCCGAACCCGTTCGCGGTCCCCGGCACCGCGGCGAAGTCGTCCATCTCGTTGTTGAGGAGGAAGCCGCCGCCCTTCACCGTGACGCCGGAGCCGTACCACCAGTTGACCGTCGTCGTGAGCGCGACCGCGTCGCCGTTCGCGTCGACGACCGAGAAGTGCGTCGTGTGCGGCCCCGTCCCGCTCGCGGGCCCGGTCGCGATCTCGGACGACGGCGTCGCCTTGTCCGGCTTGATCGTCGCGCGCTGCTCCTGTGCCCATTTCTCGGAGAGCAGCTCGTCGAGCGGCATCTTCACGAAGTCGGGATCGCCGAGCTTCGCGTTGCGCGCGGCGTACGCGCGGCGCATCGCCTCGAAGAGGTAGTGGAGCGCCTCCGGCGACTGGGCGCCCATCTTCCCGAGCTCGTAGCCCTCGAGGATGTGCGCGATCATCGCGATCGTCACGCCGCCCGACGACGGCGGCGGCATCGAGACGATCTTGTGGCCGCGGTAGGTGAGCTCGATCGGCTTCCGCCACTTCGCCTTGTAGCCCTTGAGGTCGGCGGCGGTGATGAGCCCGCCCTCCTCCTTCATCTGCTTCACGATCGCGTCCGCGGTCGGCCCCTCGTAGAAGCCGCTCGGCCCCTTCACGATTCTCTTGAGCACCACCGCGAGGTCGGGGTTCTTGAAGAGGGTCCCCTTCGCGAGCGCCTGCCCGTTCGGGAAGAACAGCGCCGCGGAGACGGGGTGCTTCATGAGCCGCTTGCCGGCCTGCTGCTCGAACGTCCCCGCGAACCCTTCGTCGATCGGGAACCCCTCCTCCGCGAGCTTGATCGCGGGCGCGAGCAGCTCGGCCCACGTCTTCTTCTTCGATCCGAGCTTCTGATAGAGCTCCCACAGCCCCGCGACGCTGCCGGGCACGCCGACCGACTTGATGCCCTCGCGCGCCTCGGGCTTCGGCTTGCCGTCGGGCGAGAGGTACATGTCGCGCGTCGCGGCCGCGGGCGCGGTCTCGCGGAAGTCGAGCGCCTTCACGTCGCCTTTGATGCGCGTGACCGCGAAGCCGCCGCCGCCGATGTTGCCCGCGGTGGGGTACGAGACCGCGAGCGCGAACGCGGTCGCGACGGCGGCGTCGACCGCGTTGCCGCCGGCCGCGAGCACGTCCCGCCCGACGTTCGACGCGACCGCGTTGTCGGTCACGACCATCCCCTTCGCGCTGCGCACGACGACGGGCGTCGCGTACGGCCAGGGCTTCGCGACCTTCGCCGCCGCGGCGTCGTCGGCGCCGGCGTCGGCGAGCACGACGGGCGGCGCGACCGCGGTCGTCGGCGGAGGCGGCGGAGGCGGCGGTGCCGGCGGGCTCCCGGCGCAGCCGAGGAACAACGAGAGGAGCAGCCCGCGAGCGAGGACGTGACGCATGGGCGATGAAGGCTAGTACGCCGTCACGCCGCCTACACGCGCCCTGATGGACAGCGATCGATCCGAGATCGTCCGTCCCGCATTCGCCTACAGACGGAATAATCCAGAACTAGCGGACTTCGTAGCCGTTGGCGGCACGCGAATTACGGCATGACGGTTGCTTTGCAGTCTCACCATGCGGTCGCTTCTGGCCCTGGCGCTCATGATGGTCGTGGCGGTGGTGGGGTGCACCGCGCCCTCCATCGGCGAGTATCCGAGCGCCGACCGCAAGGCTCCGAAGCGCTCGCAGAAGGCGACGGACGTCGACGCGGAAGACGACGAAGACGACGAAGGCGACGATACGCCGGGCAAGGGCTCGACGAGCTCGGCGGCGACGGGGCCGACCACGCCGGCGGAGACGGGTCAGGCGCTCACGATCGCGTCGACCGGCGGCGGTCAGGGCGACGTCACGTGCAACGGCGGTCCGTGCACGGCCACGTTCGCGGCGGGCTCCACGGTGACGCTCGCGGCGGCGCCGAAGCCCGGCTCCTTCTTCTCCGGCTGGACCGGCGGCGGCTGCACCGGCAGCGGGCCGTGCTCGTTCACGGTCGGCGGCGCGGCGCCGAGCGCGAAGTTCGAGACGTTCACGGGCGACTGGGTCGGCACCTACCAGAACAACCGTCCGAACGGCGGCTGCAACTTCCAGAACTCCGGCAACGTCACGCAGGCGATCGGCGGCGCGCCCGGCGCGTACACCGCCGCGGTGACGGCGATGAACGGCCTCGAGATCCGCAACCTCAACGGCTGCGGCCTCGTCGATTCGCGCACCGGCACCGCGCCCGCTCAGTCGGCGACGATCGACGGCGACACCGTCACGGGCGTGTGGAACGTGCAGGTCGCCGGCATCGGCGGCACGCTCCCGTTCCCGTTCACCGCAAAGCTCACCGGCAACAAGCTGACCGGCACCTGGACCTGCCCCAACTGCACCGGCGGCTTCGAGCTCACGAAGCAGTAAGGCGCTCACGCAGCCAGCCGCCGGCGACGATGCTGGGTTGGCCGTGATGCTGGGGTGGGCCGGGCTGGCTGGGTTGTGGACTCGGCTCGCGATGGACGCGGCCGCTGGGGCTGGTTGTGGGCCGCTGGGGGCTGGGTTGTGGACTCGGCGATGGAGCCGTACCTGGGACGCGGCCGCGATGCGTAGCGGAACGGCAGATCCTCGCGACGCCGCATACCGAAGACATCACAGCGAACTGGAGAGTCGTGCGCGCTAAGAAAAACGCACGCAGACACCGCATCGCACACAGACGCGCCGCGCACGCAGACCCCACGTCACGTTTCGCACACGCAGACACCGCCACGAGACGTCGCGCCGCGCACGCAGGCGCCGCGTCGCAGGCGCAGTCCGCAGACGCGTCGCGCACGCCGCCACGCACACAGACGTCGCGCCGCGCACGCAGCCGCCGCGTCGCGCACGCAGACCGCGCCCGCAAGACGCCACGCACGCATCTGCCGCGTCGCGCTCGCAGACGTCTGCCGCGTCGCGCTCGCAGACGTCTGCCGCGTCGCGCTCGCAGACGTCTGCCGCGTCGCGCTCGCACGCGTTGCCGCGCGCCGTGCTCGCACGCGTCTACCGCGTCGCGCACGCAGGCGTCTGCCGCGTCGCGTTCGCACGCAGCTGCCGCGCCGACCGGGGCCCCAGAAGCGGCCGCGAAAGCGGGCGCGAAGCGCCCCGGCGTCTTCGCCGGGCCGTGTCTGGGGCGGGGGTGTCGGGGGCGGAGCCCCCGACGTTGGGTAAGAGACCCCGATCAGGGGTCAATCGAGAAGTCGTCGAAGAACTGCTCGGTCGACGGCGCTACGGGGCCGAGGGACTGGGCCTGCTGGGCCTCGAGCTCGACGTGCGCGCCGGTCAGCTCGAGGTGGCGCTCCGTCGGGTGGAAGCGGGTGCCGTAGCGGTAGAACGACGCGGCGCCGGTGCCCGGCTTCTTCTCGATGTGCGTGCCGAACACGTGCTTGACCGGGCGGACCGGCTTGCCCTGCGCGTCCGTCTCCTTGATCCACGCCGCGAGCTTGGCGGTGCTCTTGCGGAACGTGCCCCAGTCCTGGATGAAGATGTGGCCCGGGTAGAGCGTGTCGCCCGTGAGGAGGAGCTGCGAGCCGTGGTCGTAGAGCGCGACGTGCGACGCCTCGTGGCCCGGGATCGGGAGCACGTCGACGACGCGATCGCCGAGGTCGATCGAGCCCGCGTTGTTCGGCCAGTTCGTGAGGCCGAAGAAGCTCGCCACGTCGGCGGGGCGGAGGCCCGCGACCTTCGTGTACGGGAGCGGCGTGCCATCCGCGTTCTTGAACTGGTAGTCGCCCGAGACGTGATCGCCGTGCGAGTGCGTGTGCGAGACGAGGAGCTCGATCGAGTCGCGCGTGCGCGGCGAGCCGTCCTCGTTCGGGTGCGCCGCGAGCCACTCGCCGATCATCGCCTCGATGGTGTTCCGGATCGGGAAGAGCTGCGTGAACAGCGCCCTCGACATCCCTTGCGCGATCGAGCCCGTGTCCTGGATGAGGACCTTCTTCTGACCGAAGAGCACGTAGATGAAATTGCCCTCGAAGTTGAGGCACTTGTTCTCGCGCAGGATGAACGTGTTCGCGTTCAGCTTGAACTTGTAGATGCTCGGATCGGAGTTCTGGAAGTTCTGGCAGTCCGCCGAGCCGCGGTTCGGCCACTGGACCGGGAGCTCCGCGTCCTCCTCGACGACCGGAACGACCGGCTCGCCCTCGCCCGTCCCCGGCTCGCCGCCCGGCGTGCCTTGCTTCACCTGATCCGCGCTCGCCGCGGTATCGTCGGCGACGCCGGTGGAGCAGCCAAGAAGGAGAAGGCCAATCGCGGCCGAGGACGCACCGAGGCGCTTGAGCGTGAGCATGGGCGACGCCTTACGCCCTGATGTACCCACGTGCCAGGTGAATGTGTGCCCCACCCTGTCTCGCGTGGGTCTCACCCTCGTAAGTGACTGAAACCAATGGATCCAATCATCTCGATCAAGAACATCGACAAGACGTATGCGTCAGGATTCCGCGCCTTGAGGGGCGTCTCCCTGGACATCCGGCGAGGGGAGATCTTCGCCCTCCTCGGGCCGAACGGGGCCGGCAAGACGACCCTGATCGGCATCACCTGCGGCACCGTGAAGGCGACCGGCGGCACCGTGCTCGCCGACGGGCACGACATCGTGAAGGACTACCGCGCCGCGCGCTCGAAGATCGGCCTCGTGCCGCAGGAGCTCTCGACCGACATGTTCGAGACCGTCCTCGCGACGGTGACGTTCAGCCGCGGCCTCTTCGGCAAGCCGAAGGATCCGGCGCACGTCGAGAAGGTGCTCCGCGACCTCTCGCTCTGGGAGAAGCGGAACGACAAGATCATGACCCTCTCTGGCGGCATGAAGCGGCGCGTCCTCATCGCGAAGGCGCTCTCGCACGAGCCGAGCATCCTCTTCCTCGACGAGCCCACCGCCGGCGTCGACGTCGAGCTCCGCCGCGACATGTGGACGATGGTCCGGAAGCTCCGCGAGAGCGGGGTCACCATCATCTTGACGACGCACTACATCGAAGAGGCCGAGCAGATGGCCGACCGCATCGGCGTCATCCGCAAAGGTGAGCTCGTCCTCGTCGAGGACAAGAACGTCCTGATGAAGAAGCTCGGGAAGAAGCAGCTCACGCTCTTCCTCCGCGGCCCGATCGAGGCCGTGCCGCCGCCGCTCGAGCGCTTCGGCCTCGAGCTGACGAAGGACAAGGACGCCCTCGTCTTCACGTTCGACGCGCAGGGATCGGGCATCACCGAGCTCGTCGCCGCGCTGCCGAGCGCGGGCATCGAGCTCAAGGACCTCCAGACGAAGGAGAGCTCGCTCGAGGAGATCTTCGTCGACCTCGTCGAAGAGAAGGCGGCGTCGTGAACGTCTACGCGATCCGCGCGATCTACCTCTTCGAGATGGCGCGCACGTTCCGCACGCTCATGCAGAGCATCCTCGCGCCCGTCATCTCGACGTCGCTCTACTTCGTCGTGTTCGGCTCCGCGATCGGGTCGCGCATGACCGACGTCGAGGGCGTGCAGTACGCCGCGTTCATCGTCCCCGGCCTGACGATGCTGTCGATCCTGAACGAGAGCATCTCGAACGCGTCGTTCGGCATCTACATGCCGCGCTTCTCGGGCACGATCTACGAGGTGCTCTCCGCGCCGATCTCGTGGCTCGAGATCGTCATCGGCTACGTCGGCGCCGCCGCGTCGAAGTCGATCCTGCTCGGCACGATCATCCTCCTCACCGCGCGCCTCTTCGTCCCCTACTCCGTCGCGCACCCGGGGTGGATGATCGCGTTCCTCGTCCTCACGTCGGTCACGTTCAGCCTCTTCGGGTTCATCATCGGGCTCTGGGCCGACGGCTTCGAGAAGCTGATGATCGTGCCGATGCTGATCGTGACGCCGCTCACCTTCCTCGGCGGCAGCTTCTACTCGCTGAAGATGCTCCCGCCCTTCTGGCAGAAGGTCACGCTCGTGAACCCGGTCGTCTACCTCGTGAGCGGCTTCCGTTGGAGCTTCTACGACACCTCCGACGTCAGCGTGAGCATCAGCCTGGCGCTGACCGCCGTGTTTCTCGTGGGTTGCCTCGTCGCCGCACGCGCGCTCGTGACCAGCGGCTACCGGCTCAAGTCCTGAGATGTGCTAAGCACCTCGACATGGAACCGGGCGGGACCCTCGGCAACGGTCGCTACGTCGTCCGCGGCGTCCTCGGCGAGGGCGCGCAGGGCATGACGTTCGACGCGGCCGACGAGCAGGGCCGCCCCGTCGCGATCAAGCGCTTCGACGTCCGCGGCGCGAAGGGCTGGAAGGACGTCGAGCTCGCCGAGCGCGAGACGCGCGTCCTCTCCACGATCGATCACCCGCTCGTCCCGCGCTACATCGAGCACTTCGAAGAGGACGGCGCGCTCTTCCTCGTCATGGAGAAGGTGGAGGGCGAGACCCTCGAGGCGATCCGCAAGCGCGAGGGCGCGCTCTCCGAGGACGAGGTCCGCCGCTTCCTCGCCGACGCGGACCGCGCGCTCACGTACCTCCACGGCCGCGCGTCGCCGATCGTCCATCGTGACATCAAGCCCCGCAACGTCGTGCGCCGGCCGAACGGCTCGTACGTGCTCGTCGACTTCGGCGCGGTGAGCGAGCTGCTCCAGCGCCGCGGCGGCAACAGCACGGTGGTGGGGACGATGGGGTTCATGGCGCCGGAGCAGTTCCAGGGCCGCGCGATGCCGGCGACCGACGTGTACGCGGTGGGCGCGACCGCGCTCGCGTGCCTCGCCGGCGCCGATCCCGACACGCTCCCGCATCAAGGCCTCAAGGTCGACGTGCGCGCCGCGCTCGGGAGCCGCGTCAGCCCCACGATGCTCACCTCGCTCGAGCAGATGCTCGAGCCCGATCCCGATCGCCGCGCGCAGAACCTCGGCGCCGCGATCGATCAGGTCCGCACCTCGATCTCGCATCAGCCGGCGCCGATCCACCGCGTCGAGCGCGTGCCGTCCGCGCCGCCGCCGCCGATGCCTCATCCGGCCGCGATCTACTACCCGCCGCAGCGCGACCCGCGCGAGGACGACCTCGTGAAGTCGCTCCGGCGCCTGCTCTGGGTGCTCTGGGGCCTCGGCTGGATCATCGTCCCCGTCATGCTCAGCCAGCTCCGCCTCCAGCGCAGCGTGCCGATCGTCATGTTCGGCGGGCTCGCGCTCGTGTTCATCCTGACGTGGCACAAGGGCGCCGCGATCCGCGCGCTCCTGCGGAAGATGGGGTGGAGCCCGGCCGCCCAGGCGGCGCCACCGCCGGCGATGCTGCAGCATCCGAGCGTTCCCCCGGTCCACCACCGCGTCGACGCCGGGCCGCCGGCCCAGGTCCGCGTCCACACCACGGAGCTACAGCCCGATGAGCTCGGGAAAACGGAACGAACGAGCACGCGGACTTCGGTGGCGGCGGGTCAACGAGCGTCGCGGTCGTGATTCGAGCGGTCGTGACGCGGGCGGGAACATCCCGGCGGAGGGGCTGTCCGCGGAGGACATGCTCGCCGAACAAGAGCTCACGCGCGCCCGCCCCTCCGTGAGCGTCCGGGCGCCGGAGCCGAAGCCGCACGTCCCCGATCTGCTGCACCCCGAGCCGATCGGGCGGATCGACGTCGAGCAGACGCGCCTCTCGCTCGCCCTCGCGTTCGCCTCCGGCGTCACCGGCGGCGTCTTCTCCGAGGCGCTCGAGAACGCGAGCGTCGCGGAGTCGACGTGGGAGCCGGCGTCGTTCGCGAAGGACCTCTTCCTCGCCGAGCTGGTGGCGCTCTGCTTCAAGATCACGATCGACGGGCGGCCGCATCCGGTCGCGAAGAAGCACCTCGTCCGCCTCCTCGCGCATCCGCCGAAGGACGTCGCGGCGGTGAAACATCGGCGCGCGGTCCTCGCGGAGCTCGCGGCGCAGCCGGCGCTGCGGTCGGAGCTCGAGCGGCTCTACGTCCTGCTCTGCCGCCTCCGCTCGCTCCTCGACGCCGCGAGCGACGCGGGGAAGTGGGACCCGAACCGCCGCCACCTCGACATCCTCGGGGTGGTGAAGGAGGTCTTCGACTGCGCGGCGGAGGGCTTCCTCGGCGCGAAGTCGGGGCTCAGTCGCCTCGCCGCTTTCGGCCGTCGCGTCCAGGAGGCGGAGCCGTACCGCTCGCTCGCCGACCTCCTTCGCTACGACGAGCGCCTCGCGACGATGAGCCTCAAGATCCAGGTCGGCGCCGACGGCAAGGTGCGCGGCTTCGAGGTCGTCGCAGTGCAGGAGGACGACAAGAACCCGTTCGTGCAGTCGCCGTGGCGGCGCTGGCTCGCGAAGCTGGAGCTCTTCGCGCGCGGCTACAAGCTCTCCGATCAGGAGGTGATGGCGCGCCTCATCGACGCGGTGTTCGACGGCTTGCAGGAGGACCTCGTCCCGCTCGTGCAGCTCCTCGGCGAGATCGAGTTTTACCTCGGCGCGCTCGGCCTCGCCGACGCCGCGCGCGCGGCCGGCCTCGAGATGTCGCTCCCCGAGCTCGTGAGCGCGGGCGAGCCGCGGCGGCTCGAGGGCCTCTTCAACCCGCTCCTCCTCGCGCACGGCGTCCAGCCGGTGCCGTGCGACGTGCGCGGCGATCACCACGCGTCGACGGTGCTCGTGACCGGCCCGAACTCGGGCGGCAAGACGCGGCTCCTCCAGTCGCTCGGCCTCTCGCAGCTCCTCGCGCAGTCGGGCCTCTTCGTGCCGGCGCGCGCGGGCACGTGCGCGATCGTCCCCGGCCTCGTGATGTCGCTCATCGAGGAGGCGCGCGCCGATCAGTCCGAGGGCCGCCTCGGCACCGAGCTCGTGCGGATCCGCGACCTCTTCGAGCGCCTCCCGCCCGGCGCGATGGTCATCCTCGACGAGCTCTGCTCCGGCACGAACCCGTCCGAGGGGGAGGAGATCTTCGAGCTCGTCGTCGAGATCCTGGGCCGCCTCGAGCCGCAGGCGTTCATCACGACCCATTTCCTCGCGTTCGCGGCGCGCCTCGAGCGCGAGAAGGCGATCCCGGATCTCCGCTTCCTCCAGGTCGAGCTCGGCGAGGGGCAGCGCCCCACGTATCAGTTCGTCCCCGGCGTCGCGACGACCTCGCTCGCGGGCCACGCCGCCGCGCGCCTCGGCGTCACGCGCGAGGAGCTCCTCGCGCTCGTCGACCGCAACAAGGGGCGCGGCTGATGCCGACGCTCCTCGTCAACCGCAAGATGCACCCCGCCCTCGCCGCGCGCGTGGAGGCCGCGGTCACGGGCGGGCGGCCCGTCCGCGGCCGCCCGCGCCCGGCCTTCACCGCGCTCGTTCGTATCGCCTTTTTCGTCACAATTGCGATATTCGTCTGGGCAGTCGCGACGACGAAGAAGCCGCCCGCGCGGGGCGCACCGAAGCCCGCGCCTGCGCTGACGGCTCGGTGACGGGTCTTCCGCTCACCCGGTCGGGCAGATCTCGGCGATATAGGCGTCGCACTCCTCCGTGAGGCGGTCCATGTCGTCGAGCTGCTGCTGGTGACCTCGGTCGGTGGCGGTGCCGCCGAAGCAGCGATCGATCACCTCCTGCCGGGCGGCGCGGCACTTCGCGTATTCGTTGCGTCGCCCGGTCAGGCCAATGCAGATCGCCGCGCCGCCGCCGCTCGAGCGCACGAGGGACTCGCAGCTGTTCGGGAGGTTGTCGCAGGCGATGCCCTTCCTGCGCGCGAGGTCGCGGTGCTCGGCGGGCGTGCACGTGAGCTCGCTCTCGGCGGCGGGCGCGGCCTCCTCTTCCGCGGCGCTCTCGATCTGCGACTCGACCTCGCCGCACACGAGGTAGGTCGCGCCGGCGGTGAGGAGCGCCGCGAGGCCGGAGAGGGTCGCGGCCGCCGCCGGCGCGAGGCACACGACGGAGCCTGCCGCCGCGACGCCGCCGCTCGCGACCGTCACCGCCGCGGCGCCCACCGCGCACGTCCCCGTCGCCGTCGCCGAGTACACCGTGACCGCGACCGTCGCGCCCGCGGCGCTCGCGAGCACCTCGCACGTCGAGAGCTCCGAGGTCGTCTCGCCCTTCGGCTCCTCCACGACGGGCTCCGACGAGCACCCCGTCCCCGCCGCCACCATGCCTCCCACGATCACTGCGCCCACGAGCCTCGACCAGGAGCGATTCGGCATCGCGGCGCATCTCTGCAACGCCCGAGCCGGGCAGGATGATCCAATGGCGACAATGACTTACGAGGGCAGGATCCAGCGATCTGCCCTGTAGCCAGGACACCGCCGCGCCTGCGTCTTTTACCCACCCCGAAGTAGCGCGCTAGTCGTCGAAGCCCGGGACGAGCATCCGCGCGAACTTCGCCGGGCGGACCACGCCTTCGCGTTCCATAAACGTCATCGCGGCTTCGCGTTCGGTTCCGCCGAGCCAGTAGCGCGCACACGCCGCGAAGGCCTCCATTTTGGCGGCGTCGAAGTGAGAGACGGCAACGGCGAGCCATCGGCGCGCCTCCTCCTGACCGCGAACCCGAGCGATCGTGGCGCGTAGCTGAGCGGCATGCCCCAAGGCCCCCGCCATCGGGTTGTCGTCGAGCGAAGCGGCGAGCGGCTCCACGAGCGCGAGCAACGCCTCGCGTTCGCGCGCCGACTGCGTCGCGGCACGCATCGCGAGGCCGAGACCGCGCCACAGGCACATCGAGAGCCCGAAGATGGGAATACGCAAGACGCCCGCTTCCTTGGCGAGCGGCCAGATCGCCTCCATGTGACGTCCGACCCTCGCATCGCCTGCGTACATCTCCGCGAGCAGATGCGCGACCGCCTCCCAGTAGTGGAGCGGATGAAAATGAGCGATCGAGGCTCGGGTGTCTTTCCATCGCTCGGACGCGTCCTCGAGCTCATGACGAGTGGTCGCCTCGTCATCCGCGGCCAGCCAGGCGAGCGGAGCGACTTGGAGCGTGGCGATATGGCCAACGACGTTGCGTCGCGCCTTTCCCTCGGCGATGGACTCGGTCACGACGCGATGGAGATCGCGAATCCGTCCCTGAGAGTAGAGCGCCCATGAGTACCAGGTCCGGTTGAACGAGTGGAACGCGCCCTGGCGGAGCCGTCCTCGATACCTCTGCCGCTCCGCTTTCTCGAATGCATCCGCCGCCCGTCGCCAGTGACCACGAAGAGTGGCCACGACCCCTGTGATGAACGAGTGCATGCCCTCGAAGTCTTTGCCTCCGGTGCGCGCGAGCGAAGCCAGGTATCCATCCGCCGCCGAGTCGGAGGGACGAACGAACGCGCTCGTCCATGCCGCGTTCATCAAGGCGAGACTGCGCATCTCGGCGTCGTCGGAGTCGAAGCCGAGCACGCACGACCGAGCCCCGAAATAGAAGGCATGCGGCGTCTCGGTGAGCGAGAGCGCCATGGCGAAGGTCTGCATGGCATCGAGCCGCGCGCGATGATGCGCAGTCAGTCTTCGACGGCGACGGCGCTTCTCGACGAAGAACCGGAAGTACACGACGAGGAGCACGCCGAGGAAGGCGGCGACCTTCGGGGATCGCGGCATCCAGAGCCCCAAACGCTCGTTGACGCGCCTCACCGCATCGAAGCCTCGAACCGTCTGCCCGGCGGCAGTGAGCTCACCGGCCGCACGTAGCTCCAGGTCGGCGTCGTCCGCCTCGCGAGCGAGCTCGATGTAGAGGTCCGCCGCTTCCACGATCTGGCCCGCGTCGGCCAGCGCGTCCGCGAGCTGACGGCGAGCCGTGCGGCGAACGTCGTCGGCCGGTGAGAGCGACAACGCCTGGCGAAATAGCGTCGCCGCGCGCTCGGGCGCGAAGGCCGAGCTCGCGCGCTCGGCGGCGAGGAGCGTGAAGCGGAGCGCCTCCTCGCGATCGCCAGCCTCACGATGGTGAAGCGCGAGCGCGTCGACCTCCGACGCGTCGAGCACCTTCGTCAGCGCGCGATGGAGGGTGCGCCGTCGCTCCTCCTCGAGACCACCGACGACCGCTTCGCGGATGCGATCGTGATAGGTGACGAGCCACTCGTCGGTCGTGGTCCGCAGGAGCGACGCGGCTCGCAGCACGGGAATGCTCCCGTCCTCCGCGCGGCCCAGGCTCGCGGCTCGGAGCGCACGCTCGCGCGATATCGGAGTGCCCGCGAGCGCCACGACCTCGAGGAGTGCGCGGGCCGACGGCTCGAGCTTTGCAACGCGCGACGTGAGCACGCTCTCGAGCGAAGCGTCTTCACCGTTCGCGGCAAGGGCACCGATGAAGAACGGGCTGCCGCCCGCCTCGCGGGCGATGGCGAGCGCCGCGTCGCTGTCGGCCGCCGGCAGGAGCTTCGAGACCAGCTCGCGAGACTCGTCGGCGGACATCGGCGCGAGGTCGATGACCTCGGGCGAAGCGTTCTCCGCGAGGTGAACGACGAACGGGCTGCGCGATTCTTCATCCGAGCGATAGCCGAGGAGAACCAGCATCTTCGGCGGGTCGGGCGGCGCGACGAGACGCGCGAGGAGCCAGCCGCTGTCGAGATCGCCCCACTGCAGATCGTCGATTGCGACGATGACGGGACGGATCTCGGCGAGGCGCGAGAAGAGCTCGCGCAACGCCTCGAACGCGCGGCGGCGCACCTCGGCGGGATCCATGATCGGCGCGCGACCGGCGCTCGCTCTCTTCAACGTCGGGACGCGCGCGAGCACCGGGAAGAGACGACAGAGCTCCGGCGCGTCGCGGGGCGTCAGCAGCGCCGCATCGATCGCGTCCATGCGCGCGAGCCGGCGACTGAGCTCGTCGATGATAGGGTCGAGCGCCTTGAACGGAACCGACTCGCGCTCGTAGCAACGTCCCGAGAGCACGACCGCGTCAGGCATGCGCGCTTCGACGCGAGCGAGGAACCGCTCGATGAGCGTGCTCTTTCCCATCCCGGAGAGTCCGCGCACCGCGACCACTGCCGCGCGTGCGTCGAACGCCTCTTCGAGACGCGCGAGCTCGGAGGCACGTCCCACGAAGACCGGCGTGAGGGAGGACGCCGCTTCGCTCGGCGTCGGCGGCTCCGCGCTCCCGAGCGTCGCCTTGATCTGAGCGGGTGTCGGGCGGTTCTCCGGCAGCGGCGCGAGGAGATTTCGCGCGAGGACCGCGAGGTCGGGCGGCGACTCCGGCGCGAGCACGCGCGGATCGGGCGCGAGCTCCTCCCGCGCCTTCGCCGCGATGACTTCGTACGCGGTGCCGCGAAACGGGAGCTCGCCCGTCAGCGCCTCGAAGAGCATCGCCCCCACCGCGTACCAGTCGCTCCCCGAGCAGACGCCGTTGCGTACGAGCTGCTCGGGCGCCATGTACCCCGGCGTGCCCGCGCCCTCCTGGCTCTTCGTCGCGTCGGAACGATGGGGCTCGACGAGCCCGAAATCGAGGATCGTCACCTTGCCGTCGCGATCGACCAGGACGTTCGACGGCTTGAGATCGCGATGCAGCTTGCCCGCACGATGGATCGCCTCCACGCCTTCGACCAGCGCGAGCATCGCCGCCCGAAGACGCATCTCGTCGATGGCACCGCCGAGCGGCTCCGGTTCTCCGAACGGCGAGCGCTTCGCGACGTCCGCCGGCTCCGTCGCCGCATGTTCGAGCGGTCCCTTGGTACGGCGCACGTAGTCGACGAACGGAGCGCCGTGAACGCGCTGCATCGAGAAGAACCAGAGGTCTCGATCGCTGAAGAGCTCGTGGAGACGAATCAGGTTTGGATGGACGAGGTCGGCGAGGACGCGAAACTCCTTCTTCAGGCGGTAAATCGCCTCGCCGTCCATCCGTCCGAGCGTCTTCAAGGCCACGCGCTCGCCGCGTTGCTCGTCGAGGGCCTCGAAGACGACGCCCATACCGCCTTCGCCGAGCCAGCGCTCGACGACGAACCGACCGGCGAGCTTCGCCCCCACCTCGAGCACGATGCGAGACTACATCGACTTCGTCGCGGGCGGAGTCACCTGGGAGGGCGTCCTTCGAGAACGTGCGGATCACGGATGCGCGGTCAGGGGACGGCCGCGCCGACTCACATCGCAAGGCGAAAGAGCTTGCCCGAATCGAGGTAGTAGAGGAATCCTCCATCCGCGATCATTCTCGCACGCTGCGTCTTCTCCGCCTTCTGCGCGACGACTTCAGCCGATCCGGTGGTGCGGTCGACGCGCCAGATGCTGCCGTCGCATCCCGACTGGTAGTAGAGGCTCGCCGGCGTGAGGTGGAGATCCCACGCGCCGTTGGAATCGACCTCGGCGAGCAGCCGGGCTGCGGGTCCCGGTGTCTCCGGGACCGAGATGATGTCGTACCTGGAGCGTCGGTGCACGCCTTCGCGCATCGAGGAGCTGCGCCACCACGATGGGCTCTGGCCGCTACCGCCGCGCGGCACTCGCGCCTTCATGGGGCTCGGCGCCACGCCTCCGCCTCGGTCGAGTGCGCCGACTTCCAGGTTCTCGCGGCGCTCGCCGTGTCGGGGGCGGGCGTTGCGCTCGTGCCCTCATTCTTGGTCGCCGCCGAAGTGACACACGGGCGCCTGGTCCGCGTGGTACCGGGTACGACACTCCTCGGCGCGCCTCTGATGTTGGTGTCACGGCCCCAAGGCGCAGCGCTCGCGAGGGGCCGAGCGATACCGTCGGCGCGGCGCCGCCGCTCGGCTGAGCGCGCTGTAGGGATCCGGTCAGGGGACGGTATCGATCGGCGTGACCTTGCCGCTCGTGTCGATGACGAGCGGCCACACGCCTGACGTCGTTCCGAGGAAGACGATGGCTCGGCCCTGACGTGACCAGCCCCGGAGCTCGAGGAGGTTGCTCCGCTCCGACACCCGGCCGTTCTGGATCCGGTCGTCGAACACGATGACGTCCTCGGTCGCGGCGATGTGGTCCACCGGCGCGAGGCGCATCCGGACGCCGCCGCGCAGCCCGGCTCGCCAGACGAGGAGCAGCTTCCCGTCGAGCGGCACGGCCAGCGGAGCGACCTTGGGAAGGAGCTCGACGTTCTGCTGAAAGACCTCGTCGAGGTCGACGTTCTCCGTCGTGCAGCCGGCAGCGGTGCACCGTTCGAGCGAGATCGCGCCGGTGCCTCCGAGACGGACCTCTTGGTCCAGCATGAGCACCTCCTTGCCGGAGCAGTCGAACGTTCCACCGCCGACGGGGACGAGCGGTGACCAGCGGTCGCCGGTGTCGATCGCGAGCGCGGATCCGCGCGAGCCGTGGACGAGGACGAAGAAGGCGTCGCTGCTGCGACACCCCTCCATCGACTCCACGAAGCCGAGGCGCTCGGCGCCGCCGAGCTCGGTCGCGGCTCCGAGCACCTCGCCGGAGCGGAGGAGGCGCGCGACGGAGACGCCCGCGCTCGTCGCCCAGACGAGGTTGTCGTCGAGGAGCGCGACGTGCCGATCGTCCGTCACGCCCTTCAGCGGGAACAGCGTGCGCTTCGGCGCGGCGCCGTTCTCCGCGCGGAGAGCGACGAACTTGGATGCGCGGCGGTCGTAGCCGACGATCGCGGTGGAGCCGTCGGCGCGCGCGTAACCACCATAGCTCGCGAGCTCCGCGAGGACCTCACCGCTCGGCCGGAAGATGCCGGCCTGCCCGCCGTTGGCGAAGAGCAGCGGCGCGGCCGTCTCCTCGCTCCCGCCGCTCAGCGAGAGCTCGGTCTCGTCGAGCGGAGAAGCGAGCGCCTGACACCGGAACGTCACCCCGTCGAGGGTGCAAAGCCTGCCCGATCGAAGCTGGCGTGAGCCGTCGACGAGGACGTGGAGCGCCGGCGCCGGGATGCGATCGCTCCGCAGGAGCTTGAGCGACATCCGCGGCTTCGAGAACGGCGTCACGCGGCCGAGCGCGTCGATGTCGAGCCAGGGCGGCGGCGAAGGCCCCGCTTCCGCGCTCGTGCCGATCGTGCCGCTCGACGCGTAGCCTTCCTGCGCCGCCGCGGCCCAGAGATCATCGACCGCCTTGTAGACCGAGCCGTCGCGCGGGTCGGCGAGGAGGCGTCCGAGATGCTCGGCGAAGAACGCCGCGTCCCGCGCCTCCTTGTCGGTGCCCGCGCGCCGCTTCGCCTCGTGCAGCGCGTGCGCGTGGGTCGCGCAGCGAGCCGGCCACGGGTTCGTCGATGGAGGCGCCACCGCGAGGCGAATCTCCATCCTCCGGTAGGCGAGGCTCGGAGCCACGTCCGGTCCCGCCCCTCCGCCGAGGAGACACTCCTCGAGCGCGCGGAACGCCGTCACCTCCTTCTCGCGCTCGGCGCGGGCGGCGTAGCGAACGCCGAACGCGGCGCCACCGCCGCCGAGCACGACGATCGCGAGGAGCACGACGACGACCGGCCAGCGCCGCGGGCGCACGCGCGGGAGATCGGCCGAGAGCGGGCCGCTCGGCGGAGCGACCTCCGTCGCCAGCCCGCGCCGGAGCGCCCTCCGCGCCGCGCCCATGCGCGAGACGTCGCCGAGCGAGATCACGACGAGGACGAGCGTGATGAACGAGGCCGCGCCGCCGGCGATCCCCGCGATCGATCCCGTCAGGAGCGCAAAGAGAGACGCGACGCCGGCGAGCGGGCACGACAGGAGACCGACGACCGCGAGGGAGAGGCGCCCGGAGCGAACCCCGATCGCGCCCGACAGCGCGGCGATACCAGCGAGGCCGTGGCCCACCGCGACGAGCCCGCTCGTCGTACCCACGGTCGCGATGAGAAGGCGCGCCATGAGGAGGAAGAGGAGGAGCGAGATGACGACCAGGCCGATGCACGCGGCGTTGACCACGATCGTCGGCGCGAAGCTCGCGGCCTCGTCCGGAGCAGCCTGCGCGAACGGCGGTCGCGGCGGTCCGCTCGGGTACGAGTACGGGCGCGGCGGACCGGAATGGTGCGGCGGCCCCGAATGCATCGCCGTGCTCTACCGCAGATGCGTGAGGCCGCCAATCGCCCCACCCCGACGTCGCGCCGCACGTCCGTACACGTTCGGGTTGGCGTGCTATGTTGTCGTGGTCGCGCGAGCCCGCCAACCCGAGCCTCGTCGTCTCTCGCGAGCGGAGTACGACCGGCTCGTCCAGCTTGGCTTTTTCGCGGGCGAGAACGTGGAGCTCATCCACGGCATCGTCATCCGCCCGCGCCGATGGACCCGCCACACGCAGATCCCATCGAGCGACTCACGGAGCTGTTGGTGCTCGCGCTCGTCTCCCGTGCGCGTGTTCGTGTTCAGCTTCCCTTCGTCGCGGTCGACGACTCCGAGCCGGAGCCCCCACCAGAAGGCTCACCCGGATCGCGCGCACTTGCTCATCGAGGTGGCGGAGTCCTCCCTGACGTACCACCGTGAGACCAAGGCGCCCCTCTACGCCTCGTCAGGTGTGCCCGAGTATTGGATCGTCGACGTCTCGTCGCGCACATTGGAGGTGTATTCGTCGCCGCAGGGAGAGCGCTACGCATCCCTCGCGACATTTACCGGGCAAGACATCCTTCGCCCGCAGGCATTTGCGGACGTAGAGATCCGCGTCGCGCAGCTCTTCGACTGACGTCTGGACACGCGTCGCGAGGCGCTAGACTGGATCGAGCATGTTGGCAAAATCGATTCTTTTGGTCGCAGCGGCGTCGGCCGCGGCGCTCCTCGCGTGTGCTCGTGGAGGCGGAAACGACGAAAACGGTAACGTCGTCGATTCGAGCTACACCTTTGCTCCCGCCGGCGCGACGCGCACGTGCGCGGGCGACGCCGACTGCGTGGTCGTCGTCGCCGTCCGTGAGTGCTCGCAGTGCTGCGGGTACGGCGCGATCGCGCGCGGTGAGGCGGAGCGCGCGCACGCGGCGGTGCTCGAAGCATGTACGCAGCCGGGCGCGCCGATGGGCGGCATCTGCGGGATGGCCTGCGCACCCCAGCGCGCCGCCTGCTTCGAGGGGACGTGCGTGATGCTCCCCGAGCACGACGCGGGCGGGCTCGTCTGCCCGAACGCGGCGGACGGAGGAGCGGGCGCGGCGCCGGATCCCGGCCCCGGTCCGTCGTGCGGTGCGCGCGCCGTGCAGACGGGGTTCGAGGACGGGCTCGATCCGTCGTGGACCGCGACCGATCCGAGCGCCTTCCAGATCGATCGCGCCGAGCCGCTCGCCGGCGGCGCCAGCCTCCGCATCGCGTATCGACAGAAGAACGACTACCTCACCATCGCGCAGCCCGACGCGTGCGCGATCCGCGTCGCGTTCACCCTGCGCACGCGCCTCCTCGCGAGCGGCCTCACGATCGCGCGGATCGTCACGGGCGCGGGCTCGTGGCTCCACCTCCGGCTCGAGAGCTGCGGCCTCTCGGTCATTGAGGAGACGCGCTCCGACGCCGCGACCGGCCTCGGCGTCGGGGACGTCGTGTGGCCGGTGCCGGAGGACGCTCCGGTCCGCGTCGTCCTCACGGTGGACCTCCGCACGAAGACGCTCACCACCGTCGCGGCGCCGCTCGGCTCGGCGTTCCCCGCGCCGCGGACGCAGGGGCTCGCCGGCGATCCGTCGGGCACGAGCGCGATCCGAGCGATCGAGATCGGCTCCGCCCCCGGCATCGTGCCGTCCACCGTCGGCACGGTCTGGCTCGACGACGTCGCGATCGACTGACGAGCCGCCGGCGCGGGGCGGGCCGAAGCCCGCGGCCGCGCGGACCGCTCAGTGGCGGGCGTTCTCTTGCTCGCGCGCCTTCTCCGGTGTCGGCTCGAGCTTCGAAGGCGCCTCCGACGGCACGAAGCGCACGCCGGCGCCGTCTTTTTCGTTTTTTTCGTTCTTTTCATTGACGCCGTCTTGCGGCGTCCATTGCTGCTGCCTCTTCGGGTCCTGGTTCATCACGTTCCTCATTTCTGCGGGAGCGGGGCCTTCGGGGTGTTGGGGTGGACGGCGCCCTCTTGCTGCTGCTCGCGCTCGCGCTGCTCGTGGAGGTCGTCCTTCGTCGGCTTGTGCTCGGCCTGCTGCTTGGCGGCCTGTTCCTTGGTGCGTGGATCGTTCATCGCGAGCTCCTGCTCCTAGTGCGGCTCGCCGTTGCCGCGGATCTGGACCTTGTGCGAGGCGATCTTCGGGAGCTTGAGCGTCACCTCGAGGACGCCGTTCTGGAAGAGCGCGTCGCAGTCGCTCGCGACGATGCCGGACGGCAGCGGGATGCGGCGCCGGAACGAGCCGTACGATCGCTCGCTGTGGAAGATCCCTTCCTTGGTCTCCTCGTGCTCGGCGCGGCGCTCGCCCTTGATCGTGATCCCGTCGTCGTCGAGCTCGACGTCGACGTCCTTGCTCTCGAGCCCGGGCAGGTCGGCGCGAACGACGAGGTCCTCACCGCGCTGGAACACCTCGACCTGAGGGTGCCACGCTCGAGCCATGTCCTCGCGCTCGTCCCAGCTCGAGAGGCCGCCACCCCATCCGCCGAAGATGCGGTCCATGTCCTCCATCATTCGGCGGACCGTGGTGAACGGCGACATCGCACGCTGAGGCGTGCCTTCGCTCGCGCGCTGGATGCCTTGATTCTGCTTCCGTTCCATCGTTAGAGCCTCCTTTCGTAGGAGGTGGAAGCAGCATCGAGACCAAGCGCTCAGCTCTTCTGCACGTGGGCGGGGTCCATCCAGAGGACCTCCCAGTGGTGACCGTCGAGGTCGTAGAAGCTCGCGCCGTACATGAAGCCGTGGTCCTGCGGCGGCATCGCGGCGGAGCCGCCGTTCTCGAGCGCGGTCCTCACGAGCGCGTCGACCTCCGCGCGGCTCTCGCACGACAGCGCGAAGAGCGCCTCGGTCTGCTCGTGCGCGTTGGAGATCGGGCGCTTGGTGAACGTCTTGAAGAACTCCTCCTGGAGCAACATGACATAGCCGAGCTCGCTCACGACCAGACACGCCGCGTTCTGGTCCGTGAACTGCGCGTTGTACGTGAAGCCGAGCTTGGCGAAGAAGGCCTTGGTCTTCTCGAGGTCCTTGACGGGGAGGTTCACGAAGATGCTGCGTGCGGCCATGACGACGTCCTTTCGTTGAGGGTTCGTCTCTTGGACTCCCCTCCCCGCGCGGAATCATCGGTCGCTCGGATCTTATTCGGGCAGCGTCAGCGGCAGGCCGAAGAGGGGGAACAGCGTCTCGACGTCGAGGAAGGAGGTCCAGCCGGTGATGGAGGATTCGTCGAGCTCGAGGACGGTGAGGGAGAAGGCCTTGAAGCCGCCGTCGGGGTTCACGCGGTAATGCGCGAAGGCGGGGTGGCCGCAGGCGCCGGTCGTGCGGACGACCTTCGAGCCGCGGCAGCCGCTGCCGCGGCCGAGGAGCCACGCGCGGACCGGCGCGCGGCCCTGGAGCCAGAGCGAATACGGCGGCATGCAGAAGCGCGCGTCGTCGCGGAGGAGCGACACGAGGCCGTCGACGTCGTAGGTCGCGAACGCGGCGACGTACCGATCGACGAGCTCCTCCTGCTTCGCGGTGAGCGGCGTGTGCGCCGCGACGTCCTTCGTCGCGAGCGTCGCGCGCGCGCGCTGGAGGCCGCTGTTCACCGCCGCCACCGTCATCTCGAGCGCGTCCGCCACCTCGGCCGCGGACCAGCCGAGCACCTCCGTGAGCAAGAGCGCCGCGCGCTGGCGCGGAGGCAGGTGCTGAAGCGCGGCGACGAACGCGAGGCGGATGCTCTCCTTCAGCACCGCCGCCTCGGAGGGATCGGCGTCGGAGGGGATCGCCTTCGCGTCGGGGATCGGCTCGAGCCAGTGCGTGCGCTCGTACGCGACGAGCTCGTCCTCCGTCGTCCCCGCCGGGCCGTCGATCGGCCGCACACGCGACTTCTTCGCCGCCGCGAGCGCGTCGAGGCACACGTTGGTCGCGATGCGGTAGAGCCACGTCTTCACCGCCGCGCGCTCCTCGAAGCGATCGAGGCTCTTCCACGCGCGCACCATCGTCTCTTGCACCGCGTCGTCGGCCTCGGCCGCGGAGCCGAGCATGCGGTAGCAGTGACCGGTGAGCGCGACCCGATGCTCCTCGAGCCGCGTCGCAGCAGAAGCAGCACCAGCAGCAGCAGCCATGACGAGGCTCTTAGCACGCTCGTTTCGGGCTGGGGTAGGCTCGGCCGTGGATGGTCGCCGTCTCGAACGCGGACCGCGTCGTGTTCCCCGCCATCGGCCGCACGAAGGGCGACGTCGTCGCGTATTACGAGCGCATCGCGCCGCGCGCGCTGCCGCACCTGCTCGCGCGCCCGCTCTCGCTCCGGCGCTTCCCGAAGGGCCTCGCCGGCCCCGGCTTCTTCCAGAAGAACGTGCCCGCGCACTACCCGCCGACGTTCGGCCGCTTCGAGGCGCCGCGCCAGCCGCGGCGGGGCGAGAAGGCGCCCGGCATCACGAGCTACCCCGTGATCACGGAGGCGGAGCACCTCCCCTACGTCGCGAACCAGGGCGCGATCGAGCTCCACGTCACGACGTCGCGGATCGAGGACATCACTCACCCCGATCGCGTCGTCATCGACCTCGATCCGCCGGAGGGCGCCGACGTCGCGCTCGTCCGCCGCGCGGCGCACCTCGCGCGCGACGTCGTCGGCACGCTCGGCCTCGAGACCACGCCGGTCGCGACGGGCTCGAAGGGCTATCACCTCGTCGCGCGCCTCGCCCCGAGCATCGACGCGGAGGACCTCGCGCTCGCGATGCATCGCGCCGCCGCGATCCTGGCGGAGGCGCACCCCGACACGTTGACGATCGCGTTCCGCACCGCGCTCCGCGGCGAGCGCGTCTTCGTCGACTGGCTCAGGAACCGCACGATGGCGACCGCGATCGCGCCCTACTCGCTGCGCGCGAAGCCGCGCGCCTCGGTCGCGACGCCGCTGACGTGGGCGGAGCTCGACTCCGTCGCGCCCGACACGTTCACGATCGCCGACCTCGAGCGCCTGCTCGAGCGCGACGACCCGCTCGCGGCCCTCCCGCCGAGCGACGCCCGCCGCTTCGCGAACAACGTCGAAACGATGTTCAACGCGGCAGGCATCGTTCTCGAGAGATTCGACCGATTCCGGAGCTGAGCTAGAAGCGCTCCGCGAACGGGCGCACGAAGCGGCGGTCGTCCGACCAATCGAGGACCGCGAACACCACCTCGTCGAAGACGCCCGCGAAGGCGCCGTCGAGCTCGGAGCGGTACGCGCCGGCGACGACGGCGGGATCGTTCTTGAAGACGCCGCAGCCCCACGCCCCGAGGACGAGGTGGCGGTGCCCTTCGCGCGCGGCGATCGCGAGCGAACGCCGGACGCGCGCGCGCATCGTGCGCTCCACCTCCGCCGCGCGATCGGGCTCGCGCTCCAGCACCACGCCCGCGTTCGGAGCGGGGGCGGTGAGGAAGGAGCAGAGGTACGGCTCCTCGAGGAGCGCGCCGGTGTCGTCGTCGCGGAACACCGGGACGCTCGGCGAGTGGATCATCCAGTCGGTGTAGAGGCAGTCGCCGTGCGCGCGGTGATGGGCGTACATCGGCGAGCGGCGGATGCACGCGTAGAGCGCGCTCGATCGCGCGAGCGACTCCTCTTGTGCGCGCGCGCCGCCGAGGAAGCCTCCGCCCGGGTTCTTCGCCGACGCGAAGTTCAGGACGTACGGATGCGCGCCGCGCAGCGCGAGCGCCCGCGCCGACGCGAGGCTCGTGCCGTTCACGACGCTCGTGCGCGTGGGACGCGCGCCGGGGCTCGGGAGCGCGACGCTCTCCTCCGGCCGGACGTCGACGGTCCCCTGGACCGCGCGCTCGACGCCGGCGGCGACGGAGACCTCGCGCCCGGACGGCGCGACGTACGAGCCGCGCTCCGTGATCGTGACCGCCTCCTCGCCTTGGCGGCGCGCCTGCGATCGATCGGGTCCGCGGGACGGGGTGTAGGTGAAATCGAAGCTCATGACCCAGCTCAGGATGAGGCCAGCGCAAATAAAGTCAAGTGGACTCTTTTGGCCCCGTGTTAGCTTGCCCCCGCATGACGAAGACGCGCAACGCCACCGACGTCGCTCGCCGTTGCCTCTGCCTCGAGCTCCTCGCGCAGCGATCGCTCCTCGAGAGCGACGAGGAGGAGCCCCTCGCCGGCCGCGAGGCCGCGCGGGCGCAGTGGAGCAGCCGCATCGCCGACCTCGGCGTCGCGGACACGCTCTCGAGCGAGGAGCGCGCGCTGCTCGACGCGCCGGTCGGCGCGCTGAGCGAGGACGAACGCGACGACCTCGACGGTCGCTCCGCCGGGGCGGCGGTGTTGCTCTGGGCGCTCGGCCGCGCCCCCCAGCGCCCCACGTTCGCGCTCGCCGACGACGTCATCGCCGAGCACGGCCTCCTCGGCGACGGCTCGATCTCCGCCGCGCGCGCCGCGGCCGAGGGCGCGACGCTGCGCGCAGCGAGCGAGCTCGACGCCGCGATCGCGAGCTACCGGCGCGCGCGCGGCAAGGCGAAGGACCCGTCCGACGCCGAGCAGATCTACGCCGGCATCGGCGCGCACCACCTCGAGTGGATCGTCGACGCGTCGATGAGCTTCGACGACGATCTCGCTACTTGATGACGACGAA
This sequence comes from Labilithrix sp., assembly GCA_019637155.1. NCBI lineage: Bacteria > Pseudomonadati > Myxococcota > Polyangiales > Labilitrichaceae > Labilithrix > Labilithrix sp. The sequence continues at coordinate 127,475 of JAHBWE010000017.1, forward strand.
GGTCTGGTGATTGAGGGCGACGAGCTCGCCGGCCGGCGTGAAGAGCTCGCGCTGCTCGGGCTGGAAGCCCTCGTGATCGCAGACGGTGCGCGCGCGGTAGACGAGCGGCGTCGCCGGATCGAGCGCGCCGAGGTCGCCGACGATCTCCGCCGTGAAGCTCACCGTCGCGGTCGGGCGCGGCGCGGTCACGGTCGTGAAGAAGGCCGGCCAGTACGCGTCGAGGAGCGCGATGATCGCCGGCGCGTCCACCTTCGACGGCGCGACGCGCTCGCGGATGAAGCCCGTCACCGCGGGCTCCGCGCCGCCCGTGAACGGGAGCGCGCCCACCACCTCGTAGTCGAAGTGCTTCGTGAACACCGGCTTGAGCGGCGCGTCGTGCGGGACGAGGAACGCGCCCTCGCGCGACGGGAGCTCGATCTTCGGCCGCAGCCCCGGCAAGCCGACCGGGCGCGGCGTGCTCAGGACCGCCCCCGCGAACGCGAGCACCTCGCCGCCCTGCCGGAGCTCCGCGCGGAGGTTCGTCTGGTTCGCGCCGCGGCGCAGCACCACGACCTCGATCTCGGCGGGCCCCACGAGGACCGGGCCGCAGAGATCGCCGATGAGCGTCCGCACCGCGCGCGCGGGGTCGGGCTCGCAGCGCTGCATCGCGCGGAGGAGCGTCGCGAGCACGAGGCCGCCGAACGCGCCGCGGCCCTGCTGCCAGCCGTCGGGCACGGTCGCCGTGAAGCGGTTTGGTCCGACCTCCGTGACCGCGCTCGCGACCTCGAACGGCGACTGCGTCATCGCGCACGCCACAGTATCGCCGAAAGCGGCAAAACGGGAACCCGAGAGTGATACCCTCGCCGCGATGGCTCCGCTCTCGTGGGATGCGGTGTTCGACCGCGACGCGATCGAACGCGCGCTCCCGAAATGGATCGAAGGACGTCCGTGGGCGCACGGACCGCGCGTCGCGAGCACGAAGATCGTCGCCGCGCTCGCGCTCACGGACCTCTCGCACGTCCGTGTCGTCATCGCGACGGACGACGAGACGAAGCAGACGTTCGCGCTGCCGCTCGCCGTCGTCCCGTCGTCGCCGGACGCGAGCACGAACGCGATCGCGACGACCGGCGCCGCCGCCGTCGTCGACGCCCTCACCCTCCCCGAGGTCGGCGAGGCGCTCGTCGCCGCGACCCAGCGCGGCGGGACGAGCGAGGACGCCGGGTACACCCTTCGCTTCACCGGCCTCCGCAGCGCGCGCGCCGACCGCTGGGTCGCGAAGGTGCTGCACCGCCTCGAAGAAGGAGAGAGCCCCGAGCTCGAGGTCGTACGCTTCCTCGGCGCGGCGGGCTACCGGTACGTCGCGCCGCTCGCGGGCTGGATCGACGTCGCGCGGAAGGACGCGCCGCCCGCCACCGTCGCCGTGATCGAGGGCTTCGTCCCGCGCGGCGGCACCGCGCGCGATCACCTCCGCGAGGAGCTCCATCGCTGGTTCGACGAGATCCTGCAGATGGGCGACGTCGATCCGCCCAAGCTCGCGCCGAACGACATCCTCTCCCGCGCGCTCTTCCCGCTGCCGGAGGACGTCGCGATCGCGGTCGGCCACTACGTCCGCACCGCCGCGCTCCTCGGCACCCGCATCGGCGAGATGCACAAGCTGCTCGCGCGCACCGACGTCGAGGCGTTCGCGCCGGAGCACCTCGACGCGAAGGCGCGCGACGCGATCGTCGCCGACACCAAGCGCGCGGTCGGCGACGCCTTCGCGGTGCTGGACGTCCGCGCGCCGGGGCTCTCCGACGACGTCGGCATCGCGATCGCCGGCCTCCGCGCGAAGATCCCCGCGATCGAGAAGCGGCTCGGCAACCTCTCGAACGCGCCCGAGGGCGCGGTCCGCATCCGCATCCACGGCGACCTGCGCCTCGATCGCATCCTCTACACCGGCGTCGACTTCCTCGTGGACGGCTTCGAGGGCGATCGCTCGCGGCCGCTCGCGGCGCGGAAGGCGAAGCGCTCCCCGCTCGAGGACGTCGCGACGATGCTCCGCGACGTGCCGCGCGCGGTGAGCGCCATCCTCGCGGAGCGGCCGGCGCCGGAGCGGAAGAAGCTCGCGCCGTGGGCCACGCTCTTCCATCGCGCGGCGACGGCGTCGTTCCTCGGCGGCTGGCTCCGCGCCGCGTCGGAGAGCACGGTGCTCCCCGCCGCGCCCGCCGCCACGCGCGCGCTCCTCGACGCGTTCCTCGTCACGCGGTGCGTGAGCGAGCTCGAGTCCGAGAACGAGGCCACCGTCGCGCTCGGCCTCGAAGGGCTCCGCGAGGTGCTCGAGAACGAGAAGAAGCCGGGGCAGATGCGCACGTCGCGGAGCTTCTCGCCGTTCGTGCAGAGCCTCCGCGCGGTCAAGGTCGAGCCGTCGCAGCTCGCCGCCGACGATCCCGCGATCCGCTCCTTCGAGGAGGGCACCAACACCCACGCCCAGCGCATCTTCGGCGCGCACCTCCGCTCCGACGGCACGACCGACGTCGCGGTGTGGGCCCCGAACGCGATCCAGGTCGCGTTCGTCGGCGACTTCAACGACTGGAGCTCCGAGGCCGGCCTCCTCGGCCGCGTCGGCGAGACCGGCATCCACGCCGGTCGCGTCCGCGGCGTGCGCGAGGGCCAACGCTACATGTTCCGCATCCCCGGCGCCGACGACGGGCCGCCGCGCGACAAGGCCGATCCGTTCGCGAAGGCGATCGAGCGCGGCGGACGGCACGCGTCGCTCATCACGCGCGCGGACTACGCGTGGGGCGACGCGAAGTGGATGGCGGCGCGGCGTCAGGCGAAGGGCAAGGACCGCCCGATCTCGATCCTCGAGATCGAGGTCGACGCGGGGTACCGCGACATCGCCCCTTCCCTCGCCGCGCGCGCGGCGAAGCTCGGCTTCACCCACGTCGAGCTCCGCTTCGGCCACGACGCGTTCTTCGCGCCGCCGCCGCGCTACGGCACGACGGAGGACCTCATGTTCCTCGTCGACACGCTCCATCAGGACGGCGTCGGCGTGCTCTTCACCTGGACGCCGGCGGAGTTTCCCCTCGAAGAACACGGTCTCATCGAGTTCGACGGAATGCCCACCTTCGAGCCGGACGACTCTACCCGCGCCGCGCACCCGGTCTCGGGGATGGGCCTCTTCGAGCACGGCAAGCCCGAGGTCCAGAGCTTCCTCCTCTCGAGCGCGCTCTTCTGGATCGAGGAGCTCCACGCCGACGGCCTCCGCGTCGACAACGTCGCGGCCGCGGTCTACCGCGACGATCGCCGCGCGCCGGGCACGTGGTCGCCGAACGCGAAGGGCGGCCGCGAGAGCCTCGAGGGCGTCGCGCTCGTGCAGCGCCTCACGAAGACGCTGAAGTCGACCCACCCCGACGTGCTCGTCATCGCCGACGACTCCGCCGCGGCGTGGTCGAACATCACGCAGGCGGCCGACCTCGGCGGGCTCGGCTTCGATCGCCGCTGCGACGCGTCGTGGGTCGACGACCTGCGCTTCCACCTCGGCCTCCCCGCCGCCGCGCGCAAGAACCACGACGTGCCCGCCCCGAGCGCGCGCGCGAACGCCACCATCACCGCGATCGACGAGGCGAGAGCGGCGGCCGATCTCGATCCGATCGCGCGCCGCATCCTCCTCGCGCTCGCGTGGGCGCAGCCCGGCAAGAAGCTCCTCCTCGCGAGCGAGGACGGCGAGACCGCGCCCACGATCGCGGAGCTCAACCGCATCTACCAGTCCACCCCCGCGCTCCAGGGCGACACGATCGAGCCGCTCGACCTCGGCGGCGAGCTCCTCGCCTATCGCCGCGGCGACGGCCTCGTCGTCGTCGCGAACCTCGGCGACGCCGATCGCAAGGACCACGGTCTCGCGGCCGCCGCGCCGGGCCGCTGGAAGATCCTGTACGCGACGACGCCCTCCTGGGAGGACGGCGCGATCGAGACGTCCTCGATCTCGCTGCCGGCGCGGAGCGTGCTCTTCCTCGTCCGCGAGTAAGGCACTATCCTGAGGAACTTCATGGGCGACGCCGTCGCACACACCCTGAGGCGGACGAGCCGCGGTGACATCATCAGCGTCGACGCACGCCTCGTCGAAGTGCTCGAGACGATCGATCGCGTCGCGCGCTCGAGCGTGACCGTCCTCGTCACCGGCGAGAGCGGCACCGGCAAGGAGCTCATCGTGGCCGCGCTCCACGACGCGAGCACACGCCACAGCGCGCCGCTCATCACCATCAACTGCGGCGCGATCCCGAACGACCTCGTCGAGAGCGAGCTCTTCGGTCACGCGAAGGGCGCGTTCACCGGCGCGCAGTCGACGCGGCGCGGCCTCGTCGCCGCGGCCGAGGGCGGCACGTTGTTCCTCGACGAGGTCGGCGAGCTGCCGCTCCTCGTCCAGGTGAAGCTCCTCCGCCTCCTCCAGCAGCGCGAGTACACGCCGCTCGGCGAGACGCGCGCGGTGAAGTGCGACGTGCGCATCGCGGCCGCGACGAACCGCGACCTCGAGGCCGAGGTGAAGGCGGGCCGCTTCCGCGAGGACCTCTTCTATCGGCTCAACGTCATCCACCTCGAGCTGCCGCCGCTGCGCGAGCGAAGGAACGACCTCGAGCTGCTCGCGAAGCACTTCTGCCGCGTGCTCGCGGAGCGCTCCGGCCGCGACGATCTGAAGGGCCTCTCCCCCGCCGCCGTCGCCTCGATCGTCGCGTTCCCGTGGCCGGGCAACGTCCGCGCGCTCGAGAACGCGCTCGAGCGCGGCGTCCTCCTCGCGAAGGGTCCCTTCGTCGAGCCGCATGACGTGTTCGGCCGGATGAAAGGCGGCAAGGCGTCGGGCCCGGTCCCGGCGAGCGAGCCCGCGCCCACGCCCGAGCCGCCGAAGGCCGCCGTCGAGGCCGAGCTCCGCGCGATGTTGCCGAACGTCGAGGCGCCCGTCTCGACGCCGTCGGTGGCGTCGGTGCCGGAGCCCGTCTCGATCACGGAGGCCGCGGCGGCCGCCGACGAGCCGCCGAGCGAGGCCGCGCGCGAGAGCATCAAGCGCGCGTCGAACCCGATGTTCCCGCGCCAGCTCCCCGACGTCGGGCTCGAGCTGTTCACCGCGGTCGACGCCTACCAGAACGACCTCATTCGCCAGGCGCTCGCGCGCACCGCCGGCAACCGCAACCGCGCCGCGCAGCTCCTCGGCCTCAATCGCACGACGCTCGTCGAGATGATCCGCCGCCGGAAGCTGTGACGCCCTCAGTGCGTGCCGTCGCCGTCGGGCGGCGGCGGGCCCGCGCAGGCCGCCGTCTCCGCGGGCGTCGACCATTTCCAGCCGGGCGCCGTGACGCGGGGGTAATACATCGTGAACGCGTAACACATCTCCTCGAGCGCGGAGTCGCCGAAGGAGATCGGGCGGTCGGTGTCGTTCTGCCACGTGCAGCGCGTCCGGACCTTGTCGCCCGGCTTCACCGTCGCGTCGACCGCGAACCACGGCTGGTTGTTGATGTCCCAGTGCGTGGTCTCCGCGAGCGGCTCGACCTCGCCCGACGCGCGCGCGAGCGTCGTCGTCATCGAGGTGCCGTAGTCGTGGAGGTGCGGCATCATCCCGAAGATGTGGATGTCGCCCGTCGCGCTCGGCGAGTCGGAGTTGCACGTGAGCGCGTAGTTGCTGCGCGGCGGCACGGTGAAGTGCTCGCTGCCGAAGGCCATCACGTCCGCGTCGTTCGCGCGGAGCTCGGTGGTGGTGCAGACGCCGAAGCCGGAGCCGTCCTTCTGATCCGGCGCGTGGCTCGGGTTCGCGTAGTGGATCTGCACGACGTAGTGGGTGGTGCCCTCGAGCGGGAAGCCGGCCGCCGCCGGCAGCACCATGTCGCGACCGCCCGGCGCCCACGCGTACATCATTCGCCACGCGCCGTTCGCGAACGGGCTGCACGCGCGCGGCTCGGGGCCGTACGACTCCGGCGCCTGGAACAGGTCCATGTGATGGAGGATCGTCGGGTTGTCGACGATCGGCGTGATCGCGATCGCGTGGCGCTTCTGGTCGTTGGGGACGTCGATGCCGTAGCAGACGTACTCGTCGTCGACGTCCGCCGCCGCGGTCCACTTCGTGGGCGGCACGAGCGTCTGGTCCGGCGTGCAGCCGAGGCCCGCGTCTCCCCCGGCGTCGGCGCCCGCGTCGGGAGCGACGCACGCGACGTCGTTGCGCGGCATGCCGGCCGCGATCCAGCCGTCGACGATCGCGAGGTCGGCCGCGCTCATCACGCCGGAGGGCGGCATCGGCCGCGTCGTCGAGTGGATGCGCCGGCTCACCGCCTGGAACACCTTCTGGCTCGGGTTGAACACCGACGGCGCCTGCATCTGCTCCCACGTGACGAGCGGCATCGGCGCGCCGTAGATCGGAGGCGCGCCGTGGCAGGTCCCGCAGTTGCGCTGGAGCACCTCCTCGACGTCGCAAGGGAGGCCGTTGCCGGGCGGCGTCCCGAGCCTCACCGCGTCGTCGCTGTCGCCGGAGCCGCCGTCGTCCACGAGCGCGCAGCCGGCGACGGCGAGGCAGGCGCTGACGAAGACGACGAGCCCAAGGATCCAGCCCCGCATGGCGCCGGGTCTTGCACACCCACCCCACCAGGTCGACGTAACGATCGCGTCTCGGTTGGACAGACCGAAGGATCTCGGGCATTTCCGTAGGGTTCGAGGACGTCGTCGGGCTTCGCGGCGGAGACGCGGAGCCGCTCGTGTTGATGGCGAACGACGGGAAGACGCTCGCCCCGATGTGGAGGTCGCGACCGTTCCGTGAGGACGTGAAGCGCAAGCGCATCCACGCGACGCGTTCGACGTGAAGACGAAGCGCTCGCTCTGGGAGAAGGGCGTCGAGGCGGACGGCGATGCGGTGCAAGAGGAGGACGTGGCCGACCTCGACGCGGCGATCCGGCACGGCGCCACCGCGAGCGTGCTCGTCGCGAACGAGAAGGTGTACGTCGCGTACGAGTCGCCCACGCGCTGGCGCGTGCTCGCCCGCGAGGGCCGCACGGGGAAGCAGCTGTGGGTCACCGATCTCCCGCTCCCGATGGCGCGCTTCGCGTCCTTCAAGGTCACGCGCCACGTCACCGTCACCGTAGCGCTCACGCGGCGGCGCTCCGCAACGGGCGCGAGCGGCGTAGCAGATGATCCCATGGTCCGCGCAGGCGCGGAGTCTTGTGGCGATACGCGCCAAAGTCGGTGCGTCGACACGATCGAAAAAAACGATACGGCTGCCGACGCCGCATCGACGGGCGCGCGGCGCTGAATCAGCATCGAGGGATGCTTCGCGCTGCGCGTACTTCGAAGTCGCCCAATTCGATGTTCCGAGCTCGTCTCTTCATCATCCTCGGGTGCGTCGTGGGGGCGTGGGCCGCGGCCTGCTCCGGCGACGATCCCGCGCCGGCCGCGAGCACGCCCGCCGGGCCCGACGGCGCGAGCGGTCCGGACGGCGCGGGTGGACCCGACGGGACGGGAGCGAACGAAGCAGGCACGGACTCTCCCGACGCGCCGCCGACGCGCGCCGAGATCGGCCTCGACGTGCGCCCCGCGAACGCGACGTGCAAGGCGCCGCCGCGGCCCGCGAGCACGGGATCGGCGAAGCTCGAGCGCGTGTTCTCCAGCGTGACGATCACGCGGCCGATGGCGCTCGTGCAGCCGCCCGGCGATCCCTCGCGCTGGTTCCTCGCGCAGCGGAACGGCGTCATTCGCTCGTTCTCCGCCGCCAATCCGCCCGCGACTCCGCCCGAGGTCGTGAGCGTGAGCGCGCTGGCGGGGAAGGCGATCCGCGAGGAGCTCGAGGGCGGCTTCCTGAACTTCCAGTTCCATCCGAAGTTCGCGGAGAACGGGCGCGCCTACGTCAGCTTCACGACCGACAGCACGACGCCGGGGATGTTCCGCTCCGAGGTCGGCTACCTGACGAGCACCGACAACGGCGCGACGTTCACGTCGTACACCACGGTATTGAGCTTCGATCGCCCGCGCCTCGAGCACAACGGCGGCGGGATGGCGTTCGGCAAAGACGGATATCTCTATTTGGGATTCGGCGACGGAGCGAACGACGACAACGCACAGAACAAGGAAAACCTATTTGGCAAAATCGTCCGCATCGACGTCGACAACACGTCGAACGGAGAGCCCTATGGGATCCCGCCGACCAATCCGTTCGCGAACGGCGGCGGTCGCCCCGAGATCTTTGCCTATGGCTTGAGGAACCCTTTCCGCATCTCGATCGACCGCAGCACGGGCGAGCTCTGGGCCGGCGACGTCGGCCACGCCCGGTGGGAGGAGATCAACAAGGTGGAGCTCGGCGGGAACTACGGCTGGCCCTGCCGCGAGGGCAAACACGATCACCTCGTCGCCAACCCGATCGCGTGTCCGTCGACGTCGGGGCTCACCGATCCCGTCGTCGAGCACGAGCACCCGACGCCGAACTCGCGCTCGATCACCGGCGGCGTCGTCTACCGCGGCGCCGCGATCCCCGGCTTCCAGGGGACGTACGTGTACGCCGACTTCATCCAGCTCGAGGCGTGGGCGCTCTCGTTCGAGGCGGCGACGGGGGAGGCCATGACGGTCCGCATCAACGAGCTCGGTCCGAGCGCGGGGTTCTCGACCTTCACCGAGGACGCGAACGGCGAGATCTACGTGCTGGCGCTCTTCCAGGACTCGGTCTTCAAGCTCGTGCCCGGCGAGACGCCCGACGCCGGCGCGCCCGCGGCGCCGTTCCCGGAGCTCCTCTCGCAGACGGGCTGCGTCGATCCCGCCGATCCGAAGAAGCCGGCGGCGGGGCTCGTCCCGTACGGCGTCAACGCGCAGCTGTGGAGCGACGGCGCGGAGAAGGAGCGGTTCATCGCGCTCCCCGACGGCCAGTCCATCACCGCGATGCCGGACGGCGATCTCGATCTCCCGATCGGGAGCGTCCTCGTGAAGACGTTCCGTATGGGGGGGAAGCTGATCGAGACGAGGCTCTTCGTGCATCACGAGGACGGTGACTGGGGCGGCTACTCGTACGAATGGAACGAGGCCGAGACCGACGCGACGCTCCTCGCGTCGGGCAAGACGAAGCCGCTCGACGCGGAGCGGAGCTGGAGCTTCCCGAGCCGGAGCGACTGCATGCGCTGCCACACGGTCGGCGCCGGGCGAACGCTCGGCCTCGAGCTCGGGCAGCTCGACGGCGACTTCGTCTACGCCACCACCGGCCGCATCGCCAATCAGATAAAGACGCTGGAGCACATCGGCGCCCTCGCGCCGACAGGAAAGACAATAGACGAAATTATCGAATATCCCGATCCGTTCGGGGCCGCGCCGCTCGAGGCCCGCTCACGCGCCTACCTCCACGCGAACTGCGGCGGGTGCCACCGGCCCCAAGGCGGCGCCGCGCGCTCGTCGCTCGATCTTCGCTTCTCCACCGCGCCGGCGGACATGAAGGCGTGCGGAGAGGCCCCGCTGCTCGACGACCTCGGGCTCGCGGGGGCGAAGCTCGTCGCCCCGGGCTCGCCGGAGACCTCGGTGCTCTCCCGCCGCATGCACGCCGTCGACGCGCGGCGAATGCCCCCGCTCGCCCGAAACCTCGTCGACGAGCGAGGCACGACCCTCATCGACGACTGGATCCGCGCGAAGACAGGCTGCCCCTGATCCCGCGCGACGCTCATGACGGCCGTGACGAAGGTCGTCGGCCCGCTCGCTTGGCCGCTACGTGAGTCGCGGCGGCAGCCAGGCCGGCGGCGAGCGCGAGGGCGGCCACGATCGTCGCGGCCGAGAAATACTGCTCGAGGCGCACGCACGCTGCGCCATGTTGGAGACGGCACTCGTTCTCGAGCAGGACGCAGAACGACGCGAGGTAGACCGCGAAGCCGAGCGCTGCCACGGCGAACGTCAGGAGCACGAGCGGGAGGCGACGCTTCACGCAGTCAAAGGTGGTGGGTGACGGCGTCCTCGATGCGTTCGCGGCCTGGACCGCGGCTGCGCCCGAGTCACGGACGGGCGCCGTCTCGACGGGGCGCGGGAGCGTCGCCATGCGCGGATCCGAGGTTTCGTTCGCTTCGGAGACGTGTCGCGCTGACGAAATGTTTCGGCGCGCCGAGCGGGTTGTCATTCTGGCGTAGAGCGCGGGCCGCGCACGCGCGATCGTGCCGGGATTCGTGGCGGAACGGCGGTTGCAGCGCGGCCGAGCGATGAACGACTTCTGGCGGCGGCTGCTCTATCGCTGGTTCATTCAATACAACCCGCTCTACCTCGTGAGCGCGATGCTCGTCCTCGGCGGGACGGTCCTCACGTCGAAGGGGCTCGCGACCGAAGGGAGCCTCTACGGTCCCCTCGGCGTCGCCGCGATCGCGGAGCTCTACGCCGTCGCGCTCATCGGCGGCGCCGCGCTCCTCACGCGCATCGGGCAGCGACGCGCCGCGGTCATGCTCGCGCTGCTCACCGCGCTCTATCAATGCGACCTCACCCTCCACACCGAGACGTGCGCGTCGCTCGGGACGATCGGCGCCTTCGCGGCGGCGGGGTGGTTCGCGCTCTTCGCGCTGAAGCTGTTCGCGCTCGCGTGGGCGACGAAGGTGCACCTCTCGCGCGCCGCGATCGCGACCGCGCTCGTCGGCGGCGCCGCGCTCGTGTTGGGGCCGTTCCTGATGGACGAGACCAACGCGAGCCAGCGCGGCGCGATCGTCGCCGCCGTCGTCTTCGCGCTCGGGGTCCTCGGCCCCGCCGCGAACGTCACGTCGAAGGACACGCTCGACGCGTGGGGCCAGACCGTCCTCCGCCGCACCGTCGCGAGCGTCCGCGCGCTGTGGGGGCTCCTCTTCGCGCTGCACGTCCTCTTCTGGGCGGCCGATCGCGACATCGCGCTCCAGGCCGTCGTCCCCGCCGCCGCCTTGCTCGTCGCGCGCCGCGTCCGCAAGGAGGGCGCGACGTGGGCGATCGCCGCGACGGTCTCCGCCTTCGTCGCCCTCGCCGCGCCGGGGTTGCTCGCCGTCACGCTCCTCCTCGCGGCGGCGACGCTCGCGCTCGGCGCCTTCGATCGCGTCCCCGTCACGCGCCGGATCGTCGGCGAGACCTCGGGCCCTTACCGCATGGGCGAGACGCACACGAAGATCGACTGGGAGCTCGTGCTCGTCCCGATCGGGCCCGCCGCGAAGGCGCGGCTCCTCGCCGGCGCGCTCCTCTCCCTCTACGGCGGCGTCTGGTCGATCGGCTGGCGCGGCGGCGCCTGGCCCGCGCACTCCGTCGCGCTCGACCTGTTCGTCCTCGTCGTCGCGATCGCGATCGCGCTCCGCGTGCGGCCGCGCCTCTCGCTCCTCGTGCCCGCCTTCGCGGGGACCCACGCGCTCGCGGTGTCGGGCCTCGTGCCGACGCCACACACGATGCTCGGCTGGGGCTCGAGCGCGCTCGCCCTCGGCTTCGCGCTCCTCCTCGGCGCCCTCGCGACGAGCTACCGCCTCCGCCGCCTCACGGCGCCGGACGGGTGATCCCGAGCTCGACGAGCTTCGCGAGGCGGCCGGCGCAGAGCGTCTCGATCGCCTTCGCGATCACCTGCTTCTGCTCCGGGCGCTCCGCGACGAGGCGGCCGTCGATCGCGAGGCGGAGCTCGTGCCGCTCGACGAAGTCGCTCACCCATCCCGCGCGCTCGGGGCCGCGCGTCTCCGTCAGCGCGCGGAGCGCGAGGCCCTCGAGCGCGGAGGAGCGGAAGCCCGTCCCCGCCACCTCCGACGCGAGCACGAGCGGCTGCTCGCTCGTGAGGCGGCGCAGCATCATCTGGTTGTAAGGAGAGGGCACGACGAAGCGGTCCTCCGTGTCCGGCGCCGGCGCGCGCGTCGGCCCCGAGAGCGGCACCACGAGCTCGGCGAGGAGGAGGCGCTGGAGCGCGGCGCGGAGCTGGTCGGGCGGGTACCCCGCGAGCTCGGGGCGCGACGTGCGCAGGTGCTCGAGCGTCGCGCCGCCCTCCGCGAGCGCGGCGAAGAGCGGCTCGAAGATCGGCGCGCCGAGCTTGACGGTGCGGAACGGGAGCGCGATCTCGCGCGTCGCCGGGAGCGCGCTCACGATCGTGCCCCAATGGGTCGCGTCGAGGAGGTCCTCGAACGCCGACGGCGAGCGCGGCGCGCGGCCCTTCACGTAGACGTCGCGCCGGAAGAACTCGTTGAGCGCGAAGTCCTTGAGGCTCTCGAAGGTGATGCGATCGGTCGCGGCGAAGGCGCGCTCGCAGGACTCCGGCACCGCGGTGTCGCGGAAGTCGAGGTGGAGCGGGAGGACGCCGGCGAAGTGGAGATCGCTCTCGCTCATCTCCCATGCGACGCGCGCGAAGTACATCGGCGCCCAGTGATCGTGGAGGTACTCGTGGATGACGTACGGCAAGCCCACCTTCGACATCGTGTCGAGCATGTGCCGCGCGGCGGGGTTCATCGTGAAGTACTCCGCGCCCGCGTTCGCCATCTCTCGCGCGAACTCGAGGCCGCGGCGCGCGCGCTCCATCGTCGGATCGTCGGCCTTGCCCCCGAGCGGCGAGAGCAAGAGCTGCCGCAGCGGCTCGACCGCCGCCCAGCCCGGCATCGCGTTGTAGGTGACGAAGAGGAGCCCGCCCGGCTTGAGCTTCGCCTGCGCGAAGGCGCGGAGCTGGGCGCGTTTGTCGGGGGAGATCCAGGAGAGGACGCCGTACGCCGCGATGTAGTCGAACTCGCCGACGTCCTCCTCGAGGAGCGCGCCGAAGTCCTGCTCGAGGAACCCGACGTTGTCGAGCGCGCCGTCGCGCGCGAGCTTCTTCGCCGAGGCGACGTGCTCGCGTCCGATGTCGATCCCGAGGAAGCGCGCGCGCGGGTGCGCGGCCGCGAGCGCGGAGAGGGTGTCGGCGTGGGCGCAGCCGAGCTCGCAGTAGTCGAAGTCGTCCGCCGGCGGGGGCGTCACGCCGCCGGTCGCCGCGGCGAGGCGGAGGCGCGCCGGCGCGAGCTCGTCGATGAAGTGGCGGACGTACGCGACGTCGCTGACGTACCCCGCGCTCATGCGACGAGCCGACTCAGGATCGCGAGGCACGCGACCGTGGCGACGAGATAGGCGAGGCTCCGCACGCGCGTGATGCCGGCGACGTACACGAGCCCGTGCGCGGCGCGGGCGACGACGTAGACGATCGCGGCGAGCGCGCTGACGCGATCCGCGCGCCCGGTCACGTGCACGACGAGGACGGCGGTGAGGAAGAGCGGGAAGACCTCCTTGTGGTTCGCGAGCGCGCGGCCGGCGCGGCCGACCCAGTCCGGGAACTTCGGATCGACGTCGCGGTTGCCGACGTTCCACGCGACGCCCGCCGCGCGCGTCTTGCCGGTCGCTTCGACCTGCACCAGGACGGCGCCCCAGAGCGCATTCAGCACGAGACAGATCAGGTCGGTCGTCATGACCGACGCTTTACCAGATCAGCGCGCTCTACGGTCGATAGGTCACGAGGCGGAAGGAGGCGGCCGGCACCTCGATCGCCGCGAGCTCGCCGGGGGAGAGCGGCGCGCCGGCGATCTCCGCGTCGGCGGACGCCGCGTCGAGCGTCGCGCCGTTGATCGTGAACGACGTCCCCTCGAGCCCGCCGCCCGCGAGCGTGAGCGCGTCGCCGCTGCACGGCGTGAAGCCCGCCGCCTCGACGCGGACGCGCCTCGGCTGCGGCGTCTTGTTGATCAGCGCCACCGTCATCGCGCCGTCGGACCGGAGCGCGGCGTGCGCGGCCACCGCCGTGATCGACGACGTCTCAGCCCCGACGAAGCGCTCGCCGAAATACCGCGAATACATCCAGAACGTGCCATACGTCGGCCGCGGCGCGTCGCCGGGATTGGCCACTAGCGCGCATTTATGACTCGAGACACTATGGAATATCCAGCGGAGCACCGCCTGCGGGCCGTATTCGGCATAACGGCCGAGCGCGTCGGCGTACCAGAGGCCCGCCGCGACGGTGTCGGAGATCTCGGCGCCGGCGGCGGGGCCCGGGTCCTCGGCGATCTCGGTGATCCAGACCTTCGCGTTCGGCGCGTGACGCGCGCGCAGCGAGTCGAGGGCGGGCATCACCTCGTCGACGTAGCCGAGCCCGGCCGGGTGCCAGTCGGGCGCGGTCTCCTGAAAGAGATGGGGGATGCTGATCCGCGCGCTGCTCGCCGGATCTTTCTGCCCGGAGTCGAGCGGGTAGTAGTGCCAGGAGACGCCGTCGATCCGCCCGCCGGTGCCGGCGAGGATCGGCCCCATCCAGTCGACGGTGCCGCGATGCCCGTTGACGTGGGCGCCGGTGAGGAGCTCCGGGCCGACGAGCTTCACCGCGGGATCCACCGCCCGGAGCGCGTCCGCGTATTCGACGATCTGGCGCGCGGCGGTCGCCGGATCCGGGACGACGCCGTCGGTGAGGTCGGGCTCGTTCCCAAGCTGGAGCCAGCGAACGCCGTATCCCTTCTCGACGTTGAGGTAACGGAGCAGGTCCGCCGCCGCGGCCGCCGTTCCGCGCTTGATGTTGATCCCGATGAGCGGCTCCGCCCCGACCGCCCGCGCGAGCGCGACGAACGCGTCGAAGTCGGCCGGCTGCAGCGTGAGGTGGCCGGTCTGCCCGCCCCCGCCGCGCGGCCAGACGTACTCCTGCGAATGATGCCCCGCCGGCCAGCGCAGGACGCCGGGGCGCAACGCGCCGAGGAGCGCGAGGAACGGCGCGCGCGGCGACGGCGCGTAGTCGCTCTTCATCCAGTCGGCGATGCTCATCCCGTAGAAGAGCCGCTCGATCGCGACCGGCGCGGCGTGCCCCTTCGGACCGCGCGACGCATCGACGCGGACGACGACGTCGCCGTCGCGCGGCTCCGCGGGCGCGGGCGGCGAACAGGACACCGGCGGCGACGCGTCGGACGCATCGGTCGCAGAGCCGGCGTCACCAGGCGGCGGAGGAGGAGGCGGCGGCGAGGGGCTCGTGCCCGGCGGCGGCGCGCCCGGAGCCGACGGAGCCGACGGTGCGATCGGATCCGCGTCGCGCGCCGTGCCCTCCGAAGGCTGCGTCGGGTCTTGCGTCGAGCACGCCGCGACGACGCTGAGCGACGTGAACCAAGCTCGTAGCGAACGCATCGACCGGAAGCGTGAGCACCGCGCGTACCGAGCATCCCCGGCGAAAGCTCGAGAATGGAATCCTCGCGGAGTTTCGGCGACCGTCTCGGCGCGGGTGTCGGAGCGTGCAGCCGCGACCACACCAAACTGTCACGGCGCGCCCGCACGGTCACGGGCAGCGAACGCCGCGGATCCACTCGTCGATGACGTTCACGCCGGCGTCGTCGACGAGGCTCCGGCCGAGCGGCGGCATCCGTTCGCCGTTGGTGAGGTGGAGGAACGCGAAGCCGAGGAAGCCGCCCTCGATCGCGGTCTCCACCGGACGCCCGGCGAGCGCGCCGAGATCGGCGACGACGGTAGGGCGCGCCGGCGGCTCCGTGGCCGGAAACGACACCATCGTCCCCGTGCGCGACGAGACGAACCACCGCGACGGATCGCCCGGCGGCTGCGCCATCATCATCGTCTGCTCGAGCGCGACGCCCTGGTACACGCGTTCGAGCTTCGCCGGTGACGTCGACGGCGGCCGCGCCGGCGCGACGCACGACGTGTTGATCGGCCGCCGATCGAGCCCAAACTCGGCGACCGTCGGCGGGACGAAGACGTCGACCGACGCATCGCCGCCCGCGCTGCCGTCGTTCGTCCCCGGCGCGGAGCGGGTGTCCGCGGCGTCACCGCACGCCGCGACGACGCCGATCGACGCAACCCAAGCTCGTAGCGAACGCATCCCCCGAAGCGCGAGCACCGCGCGTGCCGACGCGCCTCGTGGTCGAGGGCGGAAGGAAGCCGCGATCGATGGGGCGATCAGGGGCCTCATGGCCTGGTAGGCTCCTGGGATGCGCCGGCTTCGGCGAACGACGATGGCTTCACTCCTGGCGCTCGCCGCCTGCAACGAGATCGTCGGGTTCGGCGATCTGGAGCGGGCCGGCGCCGATGCGCCGGAGGGTGAGGACGCGGGCCGTCCTCGCGACAGCGGAGACAAATCGATCGCCGACGTGCTCACCCCGGACGTCCAGACGCCGACGGCGCCGGACGGCGGACCGCGATGCAGTCCTACGAAGCCCTTCGCGCCGCCGGAGGCGATCGCGGAGCTCGACGGAGCGGACCAGACGCGGAGCGCGATCATGTCCGGCGACGAGCTCGAGATCTTCTACCTCCGCGGCCTCACGACGCCGTTCGAGCTGCGTCACGCCCGGCGCGGGAGCGCGACGGATGCCTGGGACGCCCCGAAGACGGAGGTCATGACCGAGTCGCCCGTCCTCCTCGGCTCGCTGACCGCGGGCGCGCTCAAGCTCTATTTCTACCAGCCGATCGTCGGGTCGGAGCCGTCCAAGGTGTTCTTCGCGACGCGCCCGCGGCGGGACGAGCCGTTCGGCGCCGCGAGCCGCGTGGGCGGGATCGTCGTCAACGACCGCTACGTCGTCTCGACGGCGGACGACGTCGCCTACACGTCGCGCGGCACCACGGGGGACGGCGGCGTGCTGGAGAACGAGCTCCTCCAGGCGACCGTGTTCGCGAACTCGTTCGGGACGCCGAAGCAGGTGCCCGGCATCCACGCGCCGGGCGCGAGGGACTCGCGTCCGGTCGTCAACGACGGCGAGACGATCCTCGTCTTCGCGTCGGCGCGACCGGGCGGACCCGGCGCGCTCGACCTCTGGATGGCGACGCGCGCGTCCAGGACGGACCGGTTCTCCCCGCCGTTCCGGATCGACGAGCTGAGCAGCCCGTCGGCGGAGATGCCCTCGTGGATCTCGGGCGACGGCTGCGTCGTGCTCTTCGATCGCGGGTCGCAGTTCCTGATCGCGCGCCGGCCGCTCTGATGCGAGCTACGCTCCGGCGATGCGGCCGCAGACGCTCTCACGCATCCTCCTCGGCGCCATCGCTGCTTCCCTCGCGTCGTGCGGGAAGGTCGACGCTCCGCGCGACGTCACGTCCGCCGACGGCGGCTCACCGGGGACCGACTTCGACTGCTCCGACGAGAAGAGCGCCTACGAGGCGCTGCGCGTCGCGACGGGCGCGGACTACCTCGAGCTCCGCGAGTCGGTGGAGGAAGGGGCCTCGACGACGACGGCGCAAGCCGGGACGGTGTGCGCGAGCGCGACCGACGCCGCCGCGTGCGAGGCGGCGCTCCAGAAGGCGAGGGCGACGACGGGCGACCTGATCGCGTGCAGCGGCGGCTGCATGCGCCGGATCACGAGGACCCTCGTGTATACGAAGGGCGACGCCGCCGGCGTCCTCGCGCGCCCCGCGGACGTCCTCGCGTTCGTCGGCGCCGTCGACGCGCCGGCGAAGGCCTGGTTCGTGGCGGAGACGCAGTCGGGGACGTCGGACGTGAGCTGCCGCGCGGGCGCGATCCGCGAGAGCGCGGCGGGCTACACCGTCGACGCGACCGGTGACTGCGGCGCGGAGGAGGTCGTCCTCGACGTCGCTCGCGCCGGCGCCGTGACCGAGGTCTCGCGCGCGAAGAAGCAGCCGTCGACGTGCGGGTGCGCGTGCGTCGGACGACGCCCGGCCGGCCTCGTCGCGCGCCGTCCTCGCGCGGCGCCGTCTCCGCTCGCCGCGCACTTCGTCGAGATGAGCGAGCTCGAGGCGGCGTCGGTCGACGCGTTCACGAACCTGCGCCGCGAGCTCACCGCGCACGGCGCGCCGCTCGCGCTCCGCCGCGCCGCGACACGCTCCGCGCGCGACGAGGTGAAGCACGCGCGCATGACCGCGCGCCTCGCGCGTCGCTTCGGCGGCTCGCCGCGACGCCCCGAGGTCCGCGCGCTGCCGGTGCGGAGCCTCTTCGAGATCGCGCTCGAGAATTCGGTCGAAGGTTGCGTGCGCGAGACCTACGGCGCACTCGAGGCCACTTGGCAAGCGCGCGCGGCGGAGGACCCGCATGTCCGCGCCGCGATGGCCGTCATCGCGCGCGACGAGACGCGTCACGGCGCGCTCGCGTGGCGCGTCGCGCGCTGGATCGAGCCGCTCCTCTCGGCGGAGGAGCGCCGCCTCGTCGCGGACGCGCGCCGAGCGGAGGTGACGGCGCTCGCCCGTCGCGCCGCCGCGACGGAGGTCGATCCCGATCTCGTCCGTCGCGCGGGCTTGCCGGACCTCGAGCGGGCGAAGGCGTTCGCGGCGTCGCTCGAAGCGACGCTCTGGAGCGCGGCCTGACGTCACTTCGCGCGCGGGAGCGACGCGATCCAGTCTTCGACGACCTTCACGCCGTCGGGATCGACGAGGCTCCGGCCGAGCGGCGGCATCATGAGGTCGTGGTTCGTGCTGCGGAGACGGTGAACGAGGAGCGAGCGGCTCGGCTCCCCCGGCGCGACGATCGGCGTCTGGAACGGGTCGAGCCCGAGCCCCCTCGCGACCGGGATGTTGTGGTTCGGCGCGCCGAGGAGGCCGCGCTCGCTCAGCGGGACCCCCGGCTCCGCGCGCCACGTCGGTCCGCCGCCGGTGTAGCTCGCGCCCTCGTGGTGGCAGCCGGAGCAGTTCGCGGCGAGGTACGCGAGCGCGCGGTCCTCGAGCGACGCGCCGGGATCGGACGGACGCGCGAGCGCGGCGGGCCACGTCGCGATCGCGGCGGGATCGAGCACGCCTCGCTCCGCGAGCGTCTGCTGCTGCGGCTTGCCGTCCGCGACGACGTGGAGCTGCCTCGCGGTGAACCCGAGGATCCGGTTCTCCGCGCGGTGGCAGCTCCAGCACTCGCCCCAGCTCGGCGTGTGCCAGACGCGCTCCGGGCCCGTCGCGGCGTCGACGAAGCGCTCGTCGAAGCCCTCCGGCGCGAGCACCGCGTCGGTGCCGTCGGCGTTCCAGCGGTACGAGAGGCCGTAGGTCGTCTCGTCGCCGACGACGAGGACGCGCGTCTCGAGGCGCCGTCCAGCGGGGAGCTCGAAGTGCTTCACGAAGCGCGTCCCGACCGGGAACCGCAGCTCGCCGTTCGCGCCGACGTCGATCCTCTGCCCCGGCGGCACGCTGACGAAGCGCCGCTTCGCCGCGCCGTCGGACCAGAGCGGCGCGTTGATGTCGTACGGCACGACGCCGTCCTCGGGCTCGAGCGTCGCGAGGTCCTTGAAGAGCGTCGTCTCGACGAGCCGCCGCGGGACGTCGCGCGGGCTCAGGTCTTTCACCAGCTTCGCGATGCCGTCGAAGTGGAGGACGTAGAGCTCGCCGTCGGGATCCTCCGCGATCGCCATCGGGGTGCGGCGCCACTCGCTCGCGACGATCGTGCGGCGCGCCCGAGGCGTGGCCTCGACGTCGAGCGCCCAGACGCGGCCCGACGGCCAGTCGGAGAAGACGTATTGGCCGGTGAGCTCGGGCAGCGCCGCCCCGCGGTAGACGAAGCCGCCGAAGATCGCGGCGAGGTCGCCCATCTCCGCGTGCGAGTACGCGAAGACCGGATCCTTCGAGACGCCGATCGTGACGCTGCCCGCGTTGCGGGTGAGCTCGCCTTCGCGGAAGGGCCACTGGTAGTTGCCGCCCTCGACGATCTCGTTCACCTCCTCGCGGAAGGAGTCGCCGACGTCGCCGGCCCACATCCGGCCCGTCGCGCGATCGAACGAGAACATGAACGGGTTCCGCAACCCGAGCGCCCAGAACTCCTCGAGCGCGCCGGGCGTCCCGACGAACGGGTTGTCGTTCGGGATCATGTACCCGGTCGTGGATCCTCCCTCCGGCTGCTTCGGGATCGGGTGGCTCTTCGCCGGATCCGAGTCGACGTCGATGCGGAAGATCCCCTCGAACAACGCGCGCGCGATCGTCTGATGATTGACCGAATTGATGTCGTCGCCGTTGCCGAAATAGAGGAAGCCGTCCGGGCCGAACGCGAGGCGCCCGGCGTTGTGCTCGGGCCGCTCCTCTTCTTGTTCGATCATCACGAGCGGCGACTCGAACCGCTCTGCGCCGGCGCTCCACGTGTAGCGGACGAGCCGCTGCTTGTTCTTCGGCTCGCCCTTCGCGTTGTACCAGACGTACGCGAACGGCTTGCCGGCGCCGAACGCGGGGTGGAGCGCGAAGCCGAGCGCGCCGCCCTCGCTCTCGAGCGCGACCTCGCCGCTGATGTCGAGCACGTTCCGCCGCGCGCCGTTCTCCATCACGATCACGTTGCCGCCGCGCTCGAGGATGAACGCGCGGCGCTCGGGCGGCGCGGTCCACACGATCGCGGCGGGGATCATCATCTTCATCGTCGGAGGGAACGCCTCGACGAGCGCGTAGCCGCCGAGCTCCGGCGTCTCGAGCGGGAAGTCGCGCTTCACGACCGGCGCCGGCGCGACGTCGTCACCGCCGTCGGCGCGGGCGGGATCCCCGTCCGGCCCGGACGCGCGAGCGCCGCTGTCGCCGTCACCGTCACCGTCGCCGCACGCGACGATCGCAGCGAAGAAGAAGAGGAGAAGCGTAGCGACGAGACGTGAGCGAAGAGACAAGGAGGACTTCTCGATCTCGTGGAACCACGCGGTCCCACGTGTGGCAGCTTTGCGACGCGACCCCACCGAGAATCCCGGTCGAGGCCTGCAATCCGAGCCACCGTGCAACGCTCGAGCCGCCGCCCTCGACGGCACCCTCTTCGCATTCACTCCCCGTCATGGGAGAGAGCAGCAAGGCACACCTGAAGGAGCTCCTCGAGTCTTTCGACGACGCGATGTTGATCACGCGGCACGGCGAGGAGATGCACGCGCGACCGATGGCGGTCGCCGACGTGGAGGGAGCGAACACGCTCTGGTTCGTGACCTCGACCGGCGCGCCGAAGTCGGACGAGATCCGCCTCGACTCGCGCGTGTCCGTCACGTTCCAGTCGTCGACCCGCTTCGTGGCGCTCAGCGGCCGCGGCGTGCTCGTCCACGACAAAGCGAAGATCGATCAGCTCTGGAAGCCGTCCTGGAAGGCATGGTTCCCGAACGGGAAGGACGACCCGTCCATCGCGCTCATCCAGGTGACCGTGACCGACGCCGAGCTCTGGGACAACGCCGGCTTGAAGGGGATCCGCTACGCCTTCGAGGTCGCGAAGGCCGCGCTCACCGGGACGACGCCGGACGTCGACGCCGCGCAGCACGCCCGCGTGAAGCCCACCAACGGGGACGCGCCGGTCTCGTCGCGGCACTGAAGGCGGCCGCGACCAGAGCACACGGGGCACCATTGCCCCACACGATCGTTCCACGTACCTTCCCCTCTTCGCTCGGGAACCTTCCGCCCACGGAGGGTCCTGAGGAGACGGAGAACTTGGATCGATGCGCCTTCATTCCGCCTGCGTCGTCGCCGCTCTCGTTCTGTTCTCCGTCTTCGCCCCCGCCTGCAAGCGAGGGCCCGCGCCGTCGCTCGTCGCGAAGGGAGACACCTTCGCCGAGATGCGCGCCGTCAAAGGCGAGATCAGCGTCACCCCGCCCGGCGAGAGCAAGCGCGCCCCCTACCCGCGCGAGCGCCTGGCCGACGGCGCCGAGCTCTCCCTCGCGAGCGGCGCGCTCGCGTGGATCCGCCGCGACGCGGGATCGGTGTGGCTCGTCGCCGGGCCGGCCCAGCTCACGCTGAAAGAAGACGTCTTCAAGATGACGTCCGGGCGCGCGTTCATCGACGGCGAGGACGCGCCGCCGGTGCGCATCGACTCGCCGCGCGGCATGGTCGAGCTCGAGAACGCGCGCGCGAGCTTCGAGGTCCTCCCCGACGGGAGCGAGGACGTCTACGTGCTGCGCGGCGCCGCGCGCGCGAAGAACACGGAGCGCGGCAGCGCCGGCGAGCGCCTCACGCTCAAGGCCGACGGCTCCATCACGCGGAGCCCCGCCGTCGCGTGGGACGACTGGACCGGCGGCCTCGCCACCGCCGACCCCGCTGCGCAGCCCGCGCCGTTCGGGCTCGGCACGGTGGGGGCGCGCCCGCCCGGCGACAAGGGCAAGCCGCGCTTCTCGCTCGTCATCGAGCGGCTCGACGTGCGCGTCACCGTCGACCACGACTTCGCGACGACCGAGGTCGATCAGACCTTCGTGAACCCGAGCTCCGACACCGTCGAGGGCATCTTCTCGTTCCGCACCCCGCCCGGCGCGGTGCTGAGCAAGTTCGGCGTCGATCGCGACGGCGACGTCGTGTGGGGCAAGGTCAAGGAGAGCGCCGCCGCGCAGCAGCAATACGAGAGCAACGTCTACCAGGGGTCGACCGAGGACCCTGCGCTGCTCGCGTGGAGCGGGCCCGGCACGTACAACGCGCGCCTCTACCCGATCCAGCCCGGCGCCAAGCGCCGCGTCGTCACGCGCTACGCGGAGTGGCTCTCGCGCCAGGGACCGAAGTCGGATCGCCGCCTCTACGTGTACCCGATGGCGGCCGAGGGCGCGCGCGGCTCGCTCCCGCGGATCGAGGAGCTGCGCGTCACGTTCGACCTCGCGAAGTCGGGCGCCTCCCGCGTGAAGGCGGGCATGAACGGGCGGACCGAAGGCAAGAGCGTCGTCATCCAGGCCTTCGACTTCGTCCCGCGCGCCGACCTCGCGGTCGAGCTCTTCGACGGCGGCGAGAGCGATCCCGTCGCGTACCGCGCGCCGCACACGCTCACCGCCGAAGACATCCCGATGAACGCCGACTCCAAGTTCGCGGCGAAGGTGTCGAGCGAGGAGCCCGACTACCTCCTCGTCCCGCTCCGCAGCAGCGCCGCCGACGCGGTCGGGCCTTCCGCCAAAGGTGTCGATCTCGCCATCGTCGTGGATACCTCCGCCGCGACCGAGCCCGGCGCCCTCGCGATCGCGCGCTCGCTCACGTCCGCGCTGCTCGCCCACCTCGGGCCCGACGATCGCGCCGCGCTCTGGGCCGGCGACGCGACGCTCCGGCCGATCGGCGAAGGCAGCGGCGAGCTCGCCGCGGTCGACGCGAACAAGCGCCGCGACTGGCTCGCCGGGCTCGCCGGCGTCGAGCGCGGCGGCGCGACCGACATCGGCGCGCTCCTCACCGAGGCGGCCGGAAAGCTCGACACGAAGCGCCGCGGCGCCGTGCTCTACATCGGCGACGGCCTGCCCTCCGTCGGCGAGGTCACGCCGAAGGCGATCAAGGACCGGCTCGTCCGCCTCCCGCCGACGACGCGCATCTTCGCGGCGGGAATCGGCACGCGCGCGAACGTGGCGCTCCTCGACTCGATCGCGCGCGGCGCGCCGGTCGAGACGGTCGGCGACGCCTACGCCGCCGCTCGCTCCGCGCTCCGCTTGCTCGAGGCCGCGCAGCGCGGCGGCTGGGTCGGGGCGACGGTCGATCTCGGCCCCGGGATCGAGCGCGTGCTCCCGCGCGAGCTGCCGCCCGTCGCGGCGGACGAGAGCGTGCTCGTCGTCGGCCGCATCGCCGGCCGCGTGCCCGACAAGGTCACGCTGAAGAGCGGCGACGAGAGCGCGTCGAAGTCGCTCAGCGTCGTCACGATCGAGGACACCGGCGACCTCCGCCGCCGCTGGGGCCAGGGCCGCATGCAGGAGCTCCTCGGCGAAGGCGCCGGCCGCGCGCAGCTCGTCGACATCGGGCGCCGCTTCGGGCTCGTGTCGCCGTACACGTCGCTCTACGTCCCGACGAAACGTGAGGTCGAGCGCGGCGACTCCGCCGAGCGCGAGCACGTCGCGCAGTCGCGCGCGGAGGCGATCGAGCGGCGTCGCTTCTGGCGGCCTTGGTCCCGCTCCTGGCGCTACGACGAGGCGCCGGAAGCGGTGGCCGCCTCCGCCGCCGACAACAAGGAGGGCGGCACCGGCACGCGCGCGAAGGGCGAAGAGGGCTCGATGGGCAACCCCCAGAAGAGCCGCTACGCGTCGGCGACGCAGCCCGCCGAGGACATGGCGCCCGCCGCGTCGGCCGCGGCGCCCGCCGGGATGATCGGCCTCCTCAACGCAGGCGCCGGCGGCGATCCGAACCAAGCCCCGGCCGCGCCGCCGCCCGTCGCGACGGCGGCGCCCGCCACCGTCGACCGCGACGAACGCGCGCGCCCCGCGGCCCCGAAGGCGGCGCGGGCGCCCGCCGGCGCCGGCGATCCTCTCGGCGCGCGCGGCAACCAGTGGGCCGATCAGATCGGCGACTCCTTCGGCGCGGGGGGGCTCGGCCTCTCCGGCAGCGGCGAAGGCGGCGCGGGACGCGGCGAAGGGATCGGCCTCGGCAACATCGGCACGATCGGACACGGCGCCGGGACCGGCACGGGCCAGGGCTTCGGCGCGGGGCACGGCAAGCTCGGCGGCGCGCACGCGACGAAGGCGCCGGCCATTCGGCAGGGTCAGATGACGATGAAGGGCAGCCTCCCCGCCGAGGTGATCCAGCGCATCGTGCGCCAGAACTTCGGACGCTTCCGCCTCTGCTACGAGGCCGGCCTCCAGAAGAACCCGAACCTCTCCGGCACCGTCACGACGAAGTTCACGATCGATCGCTCCGGCGCGGTGTCGAACACGGCCGACGCCGGCTCGGACATGCCGGACAAGACCGTGGTCCAGTGCGTCGTGAAGTCGTTCTCGACGCTCTCCTTCCCCCAGCCCGACGACGGCACCGTCATCGTCTCGTACCCGCTCCAGATGACGGCCGGCGACGACGCCGCGCCGAAGCCGCAGGCCGCGAACACGACGACGACCGTGACCGTCACCACCACCACCGGTCCGATCGGCGTCATCGGTCACACCGCGCGCCCGTGCGGCCCCGGCGCGGAGCTGCCGCTCTCGGAGCGCCGCGTCCTCTGGGGCGAGCGCCTCGCGAACGCGAGCACGTCGGCGGAGGCCGCGCTCGCGGTCTACAAGAAGGCGCTCGACGACTGCGAGGCGCCGACGTGGCGCGAGCGCACGACGCTGCTCCTCCAGATGGTGGAGCAGCTCAAGACCGTGACCGCGCGCGTCGCGCTCTGGAAGTCGCTCGTCCTCACGCCCGCGGCCGACGTGGTGTACCGCGCGATCGTCGTGCGCGTGCAGTCCGTCGCCGAGCTCCACGAGCTCCACACCGCGCTCGGCCTCGCGACGGTGGACCCCGACATGCTGAACGGCATGCTCGCGAAGGTGAAGACGCCGGCGGAGAAGGTCGGCGTCCTCCGCGCCGCGGCGCAGAAGTGGCCCGACGATCTCGAGCTCGGGCTCCGCGTGCTCGACGCCTACGAAGACGCGGGCGACGACGCCGGATCGCGCGCCTGGGCGCGCCGCCTCCGCCGCCGCGCCGACGCGACCGCGCACGTGTGGACCAGCGTCGGCGAGCACTACCTGCGCCTCGCCGCGCGCGAGCAGGGCGCCGACGCCGAGCGCGATCGGATCGAGGGCCGCCGCACGTTCGGCGAGATCGTCGAGTTCGCGCCCGAGGACCCGGCCGCGCGGCGCCGCCTCGGCGATCTCCTCCGCGCGCACGGCTGGTACGACGAGGCGCTCCGCCAGTACATGACGCTGCAGACGCTCACGCCGGACGATCCCGCGGTGCCGCTCCTCATCGCCTCGGCGGCGCAAGGCCTCGGCCGCGTCGAGGAGGCCGTCGGCTGGGCGGAGAAGGCCGCCCAGACCGGCTCGCCCGACGGCACGAGCCCGCTCTCCCGCGCCGCGCGCGCGACCGCGCTCGCGTTCATCGCTTGGGCGCGCGAGGACGCGCTGAAGAACGGGAAGAAGGAGGACGCGGAGAAGCTCCTCGCGCGCGGCAAGCGCCTCCTCGCCGCCGGCGGCAAGGCCGGCAACGACGGCGACACCGTGCGCGTCCTCGTCTCGTGGTCGCACCCCGAGCTGCACCCGACGTTGTGGACGAACGCGCTCGGCGCGCCGATGCCCTCGCCCGACAACTTCCTGCCGTTCGGGATCTCGGAGGCGAAGCTCTCCGGCTCGCCGGCGAAGGTCGAGGTGCGGCTCGAGCCCGAAGACGCGGCCCGCGCGGCGCGCCTCGGCGCGAAGGCGATCGTCACCGTCATCAAGGGCGCCGGCACGCCGGGCGAGACGATCGTGAAGCAGGAGCTCTCGTTCGGCACCGTCGCCGCGCCGTCGACGACGCTCGCGCTCAGCTACGACGGATCGCTCACCGTCACGGCGCAGGTCGCGAAGCCCGAGAAGCCGGAGGCGAAGAAGTGAAGCTCCGCGACCTGAAAGCAAAGCTCCGCGCGCTCCCGCAGACGCTGCGGAGCATGACGCGCGAAGACCTGAAGCGGCACGCGCTCTCCCTCGTCCGCCCCCGCACCGCGGTCCTGCTCCTCGCGCTCCTCGCGATCACCGCCGGCGCGATCGGGCTCCGCTCGCGCGGCGGCGCCACCGCCACGATCGGCGGGCTCGAGACCACGGTCGGCGATCTCCGCTCGCTCCACGCCGACGTGAGCGTGCAAGGCAAGGCCGCCCTCGGCGACACGCGCCTCCGCGACGGCGACGACGTGAAGACCGGACCCGAGGGCCGCGCGCGGATGCGGCTCGACGACGGCACCGTCGTCATCGTCGCGGGCGACACCGAGCTCACGCTGAAGGGCCAGAAGCTCCTCCTCGCGAAGGGTCGCCTCTTCGTCCAGGCCGGCACCTCCTCGCGGACCGAGGTCGCGATCAAGGACGCGAGCGCGACCGTGGTGTCGAGCGCGGCGGCGTTCGACGCCGGCGACGGCAAGGGCAAGGCGAGCGTGTATTGTGCACGTGGCGAGGTCATCGTCGCGACCGGCGGGAAGTCCACCCACGCCGCGAGCGGCGAGACCGCGACGATCGAAGGCGCGAACGTGAAGGTCGCGCCCGAGACCGCGTTCGACGACTGGACGGGTGGGCTCGCGGTGCCGTGGTCGGGCGAGAAGGCGCCCGCGAGCGCGATCGCCGAGCTCTGGGCCGGGAGCGGCGAGACCGATCCGGGCGCGCCGCTCGTCGTGCGCTCGCAGAAGGTCAACGTCACGGTCGAGGGAGAGCTCGCGGTGACGCGGATGCGGACGAGCTACTTCAACGGCTCCGACCGCGAGCTCCGCGCCGACGTGCGGCTCGCGCTCCCCGAGGGCGCGGTCGTCTCCCGCGTCGCGCGCTGCGACGAAGGGCGCATCGAGTTCCTGGCGTCGATGGAGATCGCGAAGGACGCGGGCACGATCGCGAACGGCTCGAGCCGCCTCGAGTGGGCGGGCGGCGGCTGGCTCCGCGGCGCCCTCATGGGGATCGAGGCGGGGAAGTCCGTCGACCTCCTGATCGACTACGTCGAGTGGCTGCCGCAGAAGAACGGGCGCGCGACGTACCGCTTCCCGATGGCGAGCGAGATCGAGGCGCCGATGGTCGGCGGGCTCGAGGTCAAGGTGTCGTCGCTCGCGCCCGCGAAGTGGCTCTCCGCGAGCACCGGCGCGGCGATCGTGAACGGCGCGATCGAGCTCCGGCGCGCCGACATCCGTCCCACCGGCGACCTCGTCGTCGAGCTCTTGCCCGCCGTCGTGAAGGCGGACGCCGCGCGCGCGTACGTCGAGCGTCCGAACGACGGCAAGGAAGACCCGTACGTCGTCGTCCGCACCGAGGTGCCCGACGTCGGCGAGAGCGGCGTCGCGCTCGCGCTCGTGGTCGACACGTCGAGCAGCGTCGGCCCCGCCCTCCTCGAGACGGAGCGCGCCGCGGTCGACGCGATCCTCGAGTCGATGGGGCCGAAGGACTCCGTCGTCGTCGTCGCGGCCGATCAGAACGCGGTCATGGTCGGGCCCGACAAGCTCTCGCCGGTGACGACCGAGCTCCGCGCGCAGATCCGCAAGGACATGACGCAGCTCCGCTCCGGCGGCGCGTCGAACCTCGGCGTCGCGCTCGAGCGCGCGGCCGATCTCCTCGACGCCGCGGACGCGAAGACTGCGCCAGCGTCCCCTGGGAAGAACCCGGGCATGGTCGTGTACCTCGGCGACGGCCGGCCGACCGTCGGCGAGAGCACGGGGCGCGACCTCCGCCGCCGCCTCGGCCTCCGCGCGAACGGCGCGCCGCGGCTCGGCGCGCTCGCGATCGGTCAGGGCGCCGATCGCTGGTTGCTCGCGGAGCTCGTGTCGGGCGCGGGCCCCGTCTTCGACGTGCTCGATCGCCCCGACGCCGCGCGCGCGGCCTCGGCCCTCGTCGCGGAGGCGCTCGCGCCGACGATCCGCGACGTGTCGCTCGTGCTCGGCGCTACGATCGATCGCGTGTACCCGCGCGACGCGCGCGCGGTGCCGGCCGGCACCACCCTCACCGTCGCCGGCCGCCTCCGCGGCGCGCTCCCCGACAAGATCTCGATCCGCTACCGCCAGGGCACCGAGGTCGTCGAGAAGATCATCCCGCTCGAGGAGGTGAAGCTCCCGCAGGACGCGGACGTCGCGAAGCGATGGACCGCGCTCCGGATCGAGGAGACGATCTCGCGCGACGACGGCATCGAGCCCGCGATCGCGCTCGCGGCGAAGTCTCGGCTCCTCACGCCGTGGACGGTCTGGTCCTGGTACGGCGCGAGCGCGTCGACGCCGTTCGCCGACCGCATCCTCGGCCTCTCGCCGAGGACCGACGCGGCGTACGCCGGCCGCGTGCAGCCCGCGCCGCAGCCGCCGTCGCTGCTCCTCGAGCCTCCGGCGGTGTTCGACGGCGAGGCGACGATCGAGCAGGCGGCCGAGATCGCGGCGCGCCACAACCTCGAGAACAACATGTCGGCGATGGTCGCGTGCCGCGACGCGCGCGCCTCGATCAAGCCGAGCGTGACCGGCGACCTCAAGATCGACGTGAGCGTGAACGCCGACGGCAAGGCGACGAAGGTGACGGTGACGTCGTCGCGTCCGGGCGAGGACGATCCGATCCTCGATCGCTGCATCAAGGTCGTCGTCGGCTCGATGCCGTTCTTCGACGCCGGCGTCGCGTTCAACTTCAGCCACGTCATCTCGCTCCCGCCCGCGCCGTCGTCGCGGCGCACCGAGTGCAGCGTCGCGTCGACGTTGCCGCTCGCCGTCCGCCGCGGCATCTGGCGCGCGCGCAAGGCGCGCGGACAGCTCGACTACGGCACCGCCGCGCACAGCTGCGAGCTCCCGACCTGGAGCGATCGCCGCACGCTGCTCGGGATCATGGCCCTTGGGATGAACGCGCAGACGGGGACCGCGCTCGCGAAGAGCCTCTCGGCGCAGGGCGAGACCGACGCGGCCGCGTTCGTGAAGCAGGAGCTCCTCCTTCACACGTCGCTCACCGCGCTCGGCTACGAGGAGCTGCGCCGCCTCCTCATCGACGACGAGCCGAAGGTCGATCGCGCGCTCGACAAGGCGTTCCGCGCGGCGAAGAACGACGAGGCGCGCGAGAAGGTGCTGCGCCGCTTCCTCCGCCTCGCGCCGCACTCGCCGCTCGGCCGCCGCCTCCTCCTCGGGATGCTCGAGAACAAGAACGATCGCGGCGGCCTCCTCGACGCGATCGAGCAGATCCGGAGCGACGTCTTCGCCGACGCCGGCCTCCTCGCCGAGTGCGCGTCCGCGCTCCGCCGCATCGGCGAGGACGCCGAGGGCCGCCGCGCGTTCGGCGACCTCATCGAGCGCGCGCCGCGCGATCCCTGGACGCTGGGCTACGTCGGCGATCGCCTCCGCGCGGAGGGCCTCTACGAAGACGCGGCCCTCGCGTACCTCCGCCTCGACGCGGCGATGCCGGACGATCCCGCGGTGACGCTGCGCCTCGCGCTCGCGCACGCGGGCGCGGGCCGCCTCGACGTCGCGACGCGCCTCCTCGATCGCGTCGCGCAGACGGGCGGCCGCGGCGACGACGGGCGTCTCGGCGAGCTCGCCTCGGTCGTCGCGGCCTCGCTCCTCGCGAACGCGCGCGAGGACAAACCGTCGCCCGAGACCGACGCGCTCCTCGTGCGCCGCCTCGCGCAGACGCCGCTGCCCGACGTCGCGAGCATCATCCTCGTGCGGACCCCGCTCACCGACGACAAGGTCGAGGTGTCGATCGCGCGCAACGTGAAGGACAAGGACGAGCTGCCGGCGGACCTCGACGCCTCGGCGATGGGGCTCTCCGCGCTCCGCATCGAGCGCGGCGGCGGCACCGCGCGCATCCGCATCAAGCGCACCGGCGCGGTGAGCGCGCGCACGACGAAGGGCCTCGTCACCGCGCTCGTGCTCGGGAGCGATCGCGCGAAGGCGAAGCTCGTGACACGCGAGGTCGACATCGGCGGGACCGACAAGGGGACGGAGCTCCGCTGGACCGGGGAGGCGTTCGAATGAGGAAGTCGAGGAGGCCTGGGCGCATGTCACATACGCCGGCGCCGCCGGACGTGGCCTCGGAGCCGGTGGTGGCGCCGGAGCCGGAGCCGCAGCCGCCGCCGGATTACGAAGCCGCCGCGCCGCCGCCCGAGGAGCCCGAGGCGCCGCCGCCGGAGGAGCCGGAGCCGCAGCCGTCGTACGAAGAGGAGTACGAGCAGCAGGAGCCGCCGTACGAAGGCGAGGCGTACGCCGAGGATCAGGCGCCGTACGAGGAGCCGCCGCCGGAGTACGAGACGGCGCCGATGGCGGGCCCGCCCGACGTGCTCCCGCCGCATCCGTACGATGTCGGCCCCATGACCGGACCTCCGCACCTGCTCGAGCAGATGTACGCGACGGGCCCGATGGGGGGACCGCCGCATGCGCCGATGCAGGCGCCGCCGCCGATGCAGCCGGACGGCGGGCCGTACCGCGTACCGCCGTACGATCCGACGTTCCTGCCGGCGCGCGGCGTCCCGATCCCGCGGCCGATCCTCGGCTCGGCGATCGCGGTCTACGGCGTGCTCCTCTGGTCGTTCGTTCTCGCGGGGCAGTTCGCGACGTCGTGGTTCGGCGCGGCGCCGATGGACGAGGGGCTCGCGGTGTTCATCGTCTTCGCGTCGACGCTCATCGCGTGGGTCGTCGCGGTGCGGAGGAGCAAGAGCGCGCTGCCGCCGCCGACGCGCGCGAAGCTCGTCGGCCGCTCGCTCGGCATCGTCGCCCTCGCCTTCACGGCCTTCTTCGTCACGCTCATCGGCGCCACGATCGCGGGCCAGATCGGCGCCCGCGATCACGACTTCGTCATCGCCTTCGGCCTCGTCACGATCGCGGTGACGGCGTCCGCGCTCGGCCCCCGCCTCGCGCACCCGCTCCGCCCCGCCCTCTCCCACGGCGCCCGCTTCGGCGTCGTCGTGATGTGGCTCGTCGGCGCCATCGCGACCTTCGTAGCGGGCGCGCAGCTCGCGACGAACGGGTAGAGGCCCGGTCGCGAGTAAGAGGTGCCCATGGGTGGAGACGCGGTGATCGGCCTCGCGGAGCCGGGCGGAGGATGGCGAGGGGTGTACGTTCGGTCCCCGTACGAGCCCGATGGGCTCGGGAGGAGACTGCTCGATCTGGTCGCCGAGGTGGGCGGGGAGTCGAGCGCCGCGTGGGAGAGGATCGCGAGCGCGCCGGACGGCTGGCGTGATGCGTTTCGCGATGCGTACGAGGCTGGCCGCGCGTCCGCGGGCGCATCAGGTGAGGCGCATGACGCCGTCTACATGGGTCATCCCCTCGTAGATCGAGTCGACCTCCAGTCGAGCGTCGACCGAACGCAACACCAAGGTCTCGCCGCGGGCGGCGTAGGTGGTCGTCCACGTCCCATCGGGATTGCGGACATGACTCTCGATGAGGGGGTCCTGGTGCGAGACGAGGACGTACTCCTTGAGGCTCGTCAGCGACCGATAGTGATCGAACTTCTTCCCACGATCGTAAGCCTCCGTGCTCTCCGACAAGACCTCGACGAGGAGGATCGGGTTGGTGACCGACTCGGGGTCTTCGGCGTCGGTCTCGAGCTTGCCGCACACCACGAACCCGTCCGGATAGGTTCCTTTCCCCGACGGGGTGCGCACGCGGATGTCTGGCCCCTCGACCACGCAGTCGCGTCCACTGGAGAGAGAACCCTTGATGGCGTCGCGAACGCGGGTGCCGAGCCTTCCATGCGCGATCGACCCACCCGACATGGCGAAGATCTCGCCGTCGAAGAACTCGTGCTTCGTCTCGCTCGTCCCTTCGCGCCTCGCGTACTCGGCGTAACTCAACTCGAGTTTCGGAGCCGACTGCATGGCGGGGAGCCTAGCACATGGCCCTGGTGCGGAAGCTCCCTGCCGCCGTCGCAGCGCGCGCGTACGCGAAGCTCCAGCACCCTCGCGGCGCCCTCTTCGCCGCATCAGCCTCGGACGTTGACCTCGGCCTGGGTCGTCCAGGCGTTCGCGCCGTCGAGCCGCGCGTCGAGCGCGCGGACGTCGACGCCGTTCTTCGGATCGCGCGCGAACACGTACGCGTCGAACCCCTCACGGAAGGCGGCGTCGTCCGCGTAGGACGCGCGGATCTTGGGGTGCGCGGCGAGGAAGGCCTCCTTCGAGACACCCGCGTCGGCGAAGTCACGTCCGGCGATCATCCCGATGTCGGCGCGGTGCTGGAGCGCCGCGAGCCCCTTCGGATCGCTCATCAGCCGCTCGGTCATGCGAAACGCCTCGGTGTTCGGTCCGCGCGAGACGCCGGGGAGCTCCTTGAACCGCGCGTCCTTGAACCCGGGCGGCAGGTTCAGCGCGCCGAGGAGACCGACGTGGACGTTCTCCCGCGTCACGGCCTCCGCCTGCTCGGCCCCCTGCGCGTGCGCGGCGTGGAGCTCGTAGAAGCCGAGCCCGAGGGCCACGAAGGGCGACGCCACGTCGAGCGCGAGCGGGAGGTGAGCCCCCGCGATCCCGGCGCCGTCCGCGACGACCTCCACCAGGCCGCCGAAGCCGTCCACCCCGACGTGCGCGTGGTGCTCCGCGGAGAGCTCGCGCTGCGTCTTGTCGCGTCCGTGCACGTCGACGCGGACGCCGAGGTCGCGGCGAAGCACCTGGTTCGTCCCCTCGGTACGATCGAGGTCGGCCGCCTCCGCGTCGGTGAAGTGCCTTGGTCCGAGCGTCTCCTCGCTGCGGATCGTCGTCTTCTTGTCGATGCCTCGAGGGGCGGGCTTGTGGAGCTCGCCGGGCGGGAGCGTCTCTTCGCTGCTGATCTCGAGGTACTTGCGGCCACGAACCTGGGTGACGTCGGACATGCGGCGCGGGTCGGCGCTCCGCGCGCGCGGTTGCGAGAAAAACGCGGCTCGGTCGCGGGGGTTGGGTCCTGGGCTCGGGGACGGGGCCGGGTTGTAGGAGAAAGGCCCCGACGTCGAGTGAATCCTCCGCGCGGGGGTCCGTCCAACCCTTCACGTCGTTGGACTCTTGCGCTGGAGCGCCTGAGACGCGACCCTCTCTACCCATGCGCCTTCTTCGCGTCGGTTGTCTTGGTCTTCTCGTCCTCTCGGGCTGCGTGATCCGCACCGGCACCGGCTCGCAGCAGCCGCAACAGCCGCCGCAGGTGCAGCAGCCGATCCCGCCGCCGACGGCGTACCAGCAGCCCTCGTACGCGTACTACAACGGCCAGCCGGCGCCGCCGCCGACGGCGGTCCCGTACATGCCGCCGGCGCTGAGCATCCCGGACGTCGTGAACCTGAACGCGATGCGCTCGGCCGCGGCGCAGCCTCGGCGCTGCGACCTCCCGGTCGAGGTCTCGCCGAACAACTTCATCCACCTCGACTGCTTCCCCTACCGGCGCGTCGCGATCTCGAGCGTGCACATGACGCCGGCGAAGCTCCTCTCGATCCGGAGCGGCAGCTTCAAGTGGAACCCGCTCTCTGCGCTCGGCGTCCAGATCCCCGGCGTGCCGAACGCGCCGACCAACGCGCCGACGCCGATCCGCAACGAGGCGCTGCCGGACATGGTCGACCACCGGCTCAACGGCACCGAGGGCCCGATCAAGGACCAGGGCAGCGTCGGCGCGTGCACCGCGTTCGCGCTCTCGTCGACCTTCGACAACTCGCTCCGCCGCGGCGCGCAGAACATCACGACGTCGCCGCATCACATGTGGTCCAAGTACGCCGTCCCCACGATGGAGGACGCCGCCGCCGCCGCGTTCAACGTCCCGATCACCACGCACGAGATCCTGCCGTACAGCGGCAAGGAGGCGTGCCAGATGGTGAAGGACTCCACCGACGAGTGCCAGATCGCCTACAACGTGCGGCCCAACTCGGTCTCGTCGAACCCCGACCTCGTCGCGAAGCTCCAGCGCGCGGACCAGTCCGGCGGCCACCGCATCACGAACTTCGAAGAGCTTCAGGTCAAGCCGCCGAACATCGAGGAGATCGTCGCCGTCCTCGCGAGCGGCGCCGACCTCTGGATCGCGATGCACATCGACTCGGGCGCGTTCTCGAACCGCCGCATGCAAAACTTCGTGGTCCCCGACTGGGCGATCCCGGACGGCGGCCACGCGATGACGATGTCCGGCTACCGCAAGGTGAACGGCCAGTACCAGTTCCTCCTCCACAACAGCTGGGGCGTGAGCTGGGGCGACAAGGGCTACGCCTGGGTCAGCCAGCCGATGGTGCAGCGATGGTTGCATCTTGCATACAAGATCAAGACCGACGCGGATCCGGGCGGCAACACGCCGGTCCTCCCGAAGACGGACGAAGACTGCAAGGCCGACCAGGTCATCGACACGGTGACGAAGACCTGCGCGACCGTCTGCAGCGACGGCTCGCACCCCGCGAACGGCCAGTGCCAGGGCGGCGCGCAGCCCGCGCCCGGCGGACTCATCCCCGGATTCCCCGGTATCCCCGGCCTCACGATCCCCGGCTGGCCGCAGCCGCAGCCGCAGCCGGCCCCGAACCAGCCGAATCAGCCCAACCAACCGAACCAGCCCAACCAGCCGAACCAGCAGCCGGCCTGGCCGTGGCCGATGCCGTCGAACTTCCCGCCGTTCTTCCAGCCCCAGCCGACGAAGTAGCGACGACGACGGCAACCGGAGCGCGCGCTGCATCATCGAAGCAGCGTGCGCTCCGCCATTTCCCTCTCCGCGCTCGACCTCGTACCGCTCTGCACCGGCGGCACGAGCGCGCAGGCGCTCGCGAGCTCGGTGGAGCTCGCGCGAAGCCTCGACCGGAGCGGGTACACGCGGCTCTGGTACGCCGAGCACCACAACATGCCGGGCATCGCGACGACGACGCCCGAGATCCTCATCGCCCACGTCGCGCCGCAGACCGAGCGCATCCGCCTCGGCGCGGGCGGCGTGATGCTGCCGAACCACTCACCGCTGAAGGTCGCCGAGGCGTACAAGCTCCTCGCCGCGCTGCATCCGGGCCGCATCGACCTCGGGCTCGGGCGCGCGCCCGGCACGGACGGTCTCACCGCGATCGCGCTCCGTCGCTCGCGCGCCGCGCTCGGCGCCGACGACTTCGTCGAGCAGCTGGACGAGCTCACCGCCTGGGACGCGGGCGACTTCCCCGCCGACCACCCGTTCCGCGCGGTGCGCGCGATGCCGGACGACGTCGCGCTACCGCCGATCTACCTCCTCGGATCGAGCGACTACAGCGCGAAGCTCGCGGCCGAGCTCGGGCTGCCGTTCGCGTTCGCGGCGCACTTCAGCCCGGACGCGCCCGACGCCGCGATGAGCCTCTATCGCGATCGCTTCCGGCCGAGCACGACGCTCGCGAAGCCGCACGCGATCCTCGCGCTCGCGGTGTTCTGCGGAGACACGGAGGACACCGCGAAGCGGATGGCGTCGTCGATGCAGCTCACCTTCGCGCAGCTCCGCACCGGCAAGCCGGGGCGCATGCCGAGCCCGGACGAGGTCGAGGCCCACGCGTGGACGCCGGCCGAGCGGAGCGTCGTCGACTTCGTGAACCGCCTCCAGATCGTCGGCACACCCGAGCAGTGCCGCGCGCGCATCCTCGAGGTCGCGGAGCGAACGCGCGCGGACGAGGTCATGATCGCGACCCACGCCTACGACCCCGCGGCGCGCATCCGCTCCTACGAGCTCCTCGCCGGCGCCTTCGGGCTCCGCGAAGGGACCCAGCCATAATGCAATGCGTCGGCCAACGACGCGGCTATCACGGCTGAAATACCGCCTTGACATGATGCGTCACGACCATAGTCTTACTGCGTCATGGAGAAGCTCCCTCCACTTCGGACGCGCCTGCGGCCGATTGTGCCAGCGGACGTCGCGGAGCTGAAGCGTGGGCTCATCCGGCTGTCACCGGAGACGCGGATCAAGCGGTTCCACGCGCCGGTGAGCCAGCTCACCGACGCGCAGTGGGACTACCTCACGAACGTCGACGGCGTCGATCACGTCGCGTACGCCGCGTGCCTGGAGGAGGCGTTCGAGGACGCGCCGCCCGGCGCGATCGTCGGCGTCGGCCGCTTCATCCGCGATCCGAAGGATCCGCGCATCGCGGAGGTCGCGTTCGTCGTGCACGACAACGTGCAGCGCCGCGGGATCGGGCGCGCGCTCCGCGACGCGATCCGTGACGCCGCGATCGATCGCGGCGTCGAGTTCTTCCGCGCGCACGTGCTGCCCTCGAACCTCGGGATGCGGAGGCTGCTCGAGACCCCCTCGCTCATCCGCCTCGGCGAACGCGAAGGCGCGATCGACTTCCGAATCTCACGCGCCGCGTGAAGGCACCGCCGCTGCTCCGACGAGCCCGAGCTCCTCGTCCGTCGCGGCGGGGCCGTACTTGTCGCGCGGCGGCATCGGTCGCCGCGACCAGTGCGGCTCGAACGCGAACGACGAGACCTTGCGCCCCGGGGCGAGCCCGCCGTTTCCGACGTTGAGCGCGTAGTCGTAGTACAGCTTGATGATCTCCTCGCGCTCGACCTGCTGCGCGGCGGGGTGCTCGAGGCACGCGTCGACCCAGCGCCGAACGCGCGCGAACCTCGGCTCGTCCGGGAGCGCGAAGCCTTCGTAGTACTCGACGAACCAGAAGCGCATGAACATCGGCGTGAACACCGCCTCCGCCCAGCCGAAGTCGTCGCGGAGGAACGTGCGGTCCGGGGCGTGGCGGACGAGGAACGCGTCGAGGAGCGCGTACTGCGCGAGCAGCTTGTCGCGCAGCGCGTCGCGCTTCGAGCGGTCCTGGTTCATCACGAACCCGTAGCCCGCGCTCACGAACGGTCCCTCGAGCGCGGTCAGCATGTTCTCGACGCCGCGCTCGTACGGATCGCGCGCGGCGACGCGCGGCTCCGGGAAGCGGTCTTCGAGGTACTGCATGAGGACGAGGCTCTCGCGCAGGACGCCGCCCGTCTCCGTCTCGAGGATCGGGAGCGACGTGCTGCCCGGCGTCTTCGCGAGAAGCGCGGGGTCCCGCGGCTTCGTGATGTCGACGACCTCGAAGCGGACCTGATCGCGCAGCCCCTTCAGCGTGAGCAGCACCTCGAGCCGCTGGCAGAAGGGACACACCGGGATGTGGTAGACGCGGAGCTCGCTCATCGCTCGAGCCTACCCCGGCCAGCGCGCGAGGACGACGCGTCGATCGACGACGACGGCGCCGTGCGTCCGCTCGTACACCGTGAGCGACGCACCTTCGCGCACGACGACCGTCGACGTCCGCGTGCCGTAGCCCATCTCCGGCATGCGGATGAACGCGGGCGAGAGCGAGCGCTCCATCTCGACGCCGACGCCGGTCGACGGCAGCGACGGATCGGGCGCCGCGACGTCGTCCGCGAGCGCGGCGAAGAGCGCGATCGCGAGCTCGTCCGCCGCCCCCGCGCCGCGCAGCGCGGGCGCGATCCGCTCCGTCAGCGCGGTCACCTTGGGCCACGGCGTGTCGATCGACGCGTTGGAGAGGCCGTGGAGGCCGGGCCCTACCGTCGTCCGCGCCACGCCGTGGTTCGAGAGGTGCACGACCTCGGCGCCGCCGCGATCGAACGCGAGCACGTTGACCCCCGCGAAGCCGGCGCCGGTGACGTGGCGCTCGAGCGCGTCGAAGGTCGTGTCTGCGCGCAGCCAGCGCTCCACGATCTCGCCGCGCGACGGCGCGGCGGGGGCGACGACCTCGCTCGGATCGCGCACGTTCGTCACGAGCGCGATCCGCCCCGCCGCCGAGACGCCGAGCCACGTGCCGCCGCCTTGGAGGTCGCGGCCGCCGAGGATCGGCGCGTTCCCCTCCCCGACCTCGGGCGTCCACCAGTCGAGCGGCGCGGTGGGGCGCGCGTAGAATTCGTCGCGGTTCGCGGCGATGACGAGCGGGAAGCGCTCCGAGACGCCGAGCGCGAGGCCGACGAGGCACATGTCAGGCGCGGCCGGCGAGCGCCTGCTTGGCGCGCGTCGTGATCGGGTGGTGGACGCCGAGCCCGAGATCGTAGGCGGCGATCGCTTGCCCGATCGCCATCTTCCAGCTCTCCCAGTCCTCGGTGTCGGCGTAGACGTCCGCGATCTTCATCCAGACGTCGCCGCTCGCGCGCGGCGGCGCCTTCATCACGAGGACGGCCATGCCGGCGCGGTAGAACGACTCGGCGGCCTCGAGATCGCCCATCGCGTGCGAGAGCAAGCCGAGCGCGACCGCGAGGCGGCCGGCGTCCTCGCCCTTCTTGTCGGCCGCCTTCGCCTCTTCGAGCGACTGCGCGAGGAGCGCGTGGAGCTCGGGCGCGGGCTCGCCGAACATCACGGTCGTGCCGTCGCTCGCGGAGGCCCACGCCCAGATCGCGTCCTCGAGATCGACCGCCGTGTCCTCGCCGGTCCCGGGCGCGGCGCCGTGCGCGGTGAGGACGAGGGCCGGGTCTTCGCCGGCGACGACGCGGCTCGGGAAACCGCTCGTCACCGCGGCGTCGCTCGCGAGCACGGACACGTCCAGCACGCGGACGGCGGCGCCTTCGAGCGTTCCCTTCGCGAGGTAGACGAGCAGCTGGTCGCGCGGCGCTTGATCCATGGGATTTCCGGCGAAGGTTACTCCCTTTTCTGCTATCCGCGGGGCATGGGCGCACAGTGGAAGCAGAAGGGCCGCGAGGCCAGCGCGGCCGCGAAGGGCCGCGTCATGGGGAAGCTCGCGAAGGAGATCATGATCGCCGCGCGCGGCGGCCCCGATCCGACGATGAACCCGCGCCTGCGCATGGCGGTCGAGGCGGCGAAGAAAGCCTCGATGACGAAGGACACGCTCGAGCGCGCGATCAAGAAGGGCGCCGGTCTCCTCGACGAGCCGGTCAACTACGAGACCGTCGTGTACGAGGGCTTCGCTCCGCACCAGGTGCCGGTCATCGTCGAGTGCCTCACCGACAACCGGAACCGCACCGGCGCGAACGTCCGCGTCCTCTTCCGCAAGGGCCAGCTCGGCGCGGCGGGCTCGGTGTCGTGGGACTTCGCGCGCATCGGCGCGATCGAGGCGACGCCGCCGCCCGGCGGCGCCGACGCGGACGAGGCCGCGATCGAGGCGGGCGCGCAGGACCTCGAGCCGGCCGACGACGGCGCGACGCGCTTCTTCACCGAGACGGCGGACCTCGACGCGGTGAGCAAGGCGCTCACCGACCGCAAGTGGAACGTCACCTCCGCGAACCTCATCTGGAAGCCGAAGAACCCGGTCACGCTCGACGACGCGAAGCGCGCCGAGGTCGAGTCGTTCCTCGAGTCGATCGACGAAGACGACGACGTCCAGAACATCTACGTCGGCCTCGCCTGACGACGAGGCTCAACGGCCGGGGCCAAGGAGGAACGCGAGCGCCTTCGGGAGGCGGGTGCTCCACGAATCGCCGTGGTGCCTTCCGCTCGGATCGACCACCGTCATCAGCGTCGTGCCCTTCGCGTACCCCATCGTGAGGAGCGCCGCCTCGAGCCGCGCTTGCTTCTCGGCGGACGGCATGAGCTCCGCGAACTTGGCGTCGGGCGCGTCGGCGCGCTCGTCCTCGCCGGTGTCGGTGTAGATGCGGGCCGCCGTCTTCGGTCCGAGCTCGAGGCCGCGCGCGCGCGTGACGACGACCTCCTTGTCCCAGTAGGTGGCGATGGAGAGACCGGCGACGGCCCCGAACGTGTCACCTTCGAAGAGCCCCGCCCAGACGCTGATGAGACCACCGAGCGACGAGCCGAGCATGAACGTGTGCTCGCGATCGGCCAGCGTGCGAAGCCTCTCGTTCACGACCGGCCTGAGCTCGTCGACGATCATGCGGAGGTACTGCGGCCCCTGCCCGGTCCCCGTCGTCTCGGCGAAGGCGTCGTCGGGCGTGGGAGAGTACTCCTTCACCCGATCGGGGATCGGATCGCGCGGGTCGAGCACGATGTTGAGATCGATGCCGATGACGATCGCCTCTGGAATTCGACCGGCGGCGATCTCCGCGTTCATCGTCGTCTCGGTCTTGAAGCTGCCGAAGGACGCCTTCGCGAGCGAGTCCTCGAGCGGCGCCATGTTCCGCTCGAAGATGATCTGACCGTCGTGCATGTAGATGACCGGGTAGCGCTTCGCCGTGTTCTCTCGATAGCTGGGCGGCGTGTACATGCGAACGCCGTGGGTGTTCTTCAGGACGCGCGACGCGAAGGCATCGGCGAAGCCGGCGAGCGTCCCCGTCTCGTGGTCGAACCACGGGTAGACCTCGACCGACTGCCCCGGCTCCACGACGTAGGGCGGCCCCTTGGCCGGGCTCCCGTCGCGCGTCGGCCGGAACGCGACCGGCTCGCGAACGTCTTCGAGCGTCAGCTCCCAGACGTCGTCCTCCACCGCGGTCAGCGCTCCGAGATCGCCGCCACCGTCCGCCGCGAGCGCGATCGTCGCTCCGCCCGCGGGGTAATGGATGCGGATGCGCCCCGAGCTCGCGGGGAGCGGCTCCTCGGCGGGGGCTCGCGGCGCGTCGCCGGACGCGGCCCTCCCATCCTTCTCCGGTGACGAGCGATCGAGACGCGTGCGCTCACCGTCGGACACGACCCCGCAGCCCGCGAGGACCGCACAGAGCGTCAAGGAGCCGAGAAACCTGCACGAAGAGCTCGTCATGCCTCTCGTATGGGCAACGCCCGTGCCGTGCACGCTGGAGCGGTCCGCTCGAAGCGCGAGCGGCTTCGACGCTCGCGTCTGACAACGAATCCGTACACCGATCCGTCAGAGGCATTCGGGCTTCACGACCCGGATGCCGGTGGCGTCTTCGATGTAGGGCGGGTCGCAGCTTCGCTTCGCGGGCTTGAGCCGTGTCGCCGGAGCCCGCGCCGACGCCGGCGCCGGCGCCGACGGAGCCG
Organism: Labilithrix sp.; assembly: GCA_019637155.1. Lineage (NCBI taxonomy): Bacteria > Pseudomonadati > Myxococcota > Polyangiales > Labilitrichaceae > Labilithrix > Labilithrix sp. The sequence continues at coordinate 168,336 of JAHBWE010000017.1, forward strand.
GCGCGGAGGACGACGCGCGCTCCGGGAGGGACACGGCCGGCGACGCCGCCGGCGCGACGGCGGCGACCGACGAGCTCGGCGCCGCGATCGGCGTCGAGCGCGGCATGAGTCGCGCACCGGCGACGGCGAGCCCGACGAGGAGCGCGACGACGACCGCGAGACGAAGAGGCCACTTCGCACGAGGAGGCGACGCGACCGGGCTCGGCGCCGCGAGCTCGACCGGCGGGTCTCGAAGCGGCTTCGGCGTCTCGCGCGTCACCGCGGTCGCGGTCGCGGTCGCGAGGCGCTCGGCGCGCTCGGCGAGCTGACCCGCCGCGACCTCCTCGACCCACTCCGCGACCTCGCTCGCGAGCGCGACCGGCCCGTGCGTCTCCAGCGCGTTGGCCATCTCGCGCGCGGTCTGGAAACGTGCGGCCGGATCGCGCGCGAGGCCGCGCAGCACGAGCGCGTCGAGCCCTTCGTCGATCTCCGGAACGCGGCTGCGCGGCCCGAGGACGGGCGCCTCCAACACCTTCGCCATCATCGCGCCGCTGTTGCTCGCCGCGAAGAGACGCTCGCCCGTGAGGCACTCCCAGAGGACCACCGACGCCGCGTAGACGTCGGTCTGCGGCCCCACCTCCCCGTCGAGCAACTGCTCGGGCGCCATGTACGCGAGCTTTCCCTTGATCTGATCGCCGGTGGTGGCGTGGAGCCGGTTCGCCGCCTTCGCGATCCCGAAGTCGAGGATGCGGGCGAGGCCGTCGCTGCCGACGAGGATGTTCTGAGGCGAGACGTCCCGATGGACGATCTGGAGCGGAGCGCCGTCCTCGTTCGTCGCCGTGTGCGCGGCGTGAAGACCGTAGAGGACGTCGCTGGCGAGCCGGAGCGCGATCTTCGGCGGAACACGCGCCCCGCGCGGCAGGTACGTGCGCAAGAGGCTCGCGAGCGAAGCGCCGGCGACGTACTCCATGACGAGGAGCAGCTCGCCGTCCTCCGCGACCGCGTCGAGCGTCGCGATCACGTTCGGGTGATGGATCTGCGCGGCGAGCCGGGCCTCGTCGACGAACATCTCGACGAAGCTCGCCTCGCGCGAATACTGCGGATGAAGACGCTTGATCGCGACGACGCGCGCGAAACCGGCGTCGCCGACGATTCGCCCGAAGTGGACGGCGCCCATCCCGCCGGAGGCGAGCTCACCGAAGATCTCGTAGCGCCCGATGCGTCGCTCCGGCGCGCCCTGTCGTTGCGCGCGCATCGCGGCGGCGGGGGTTCGAATCAGCTCGCTCAAGGCAACCTCGCCTGGACGGCGAGGCCACCGGGCAGCGGCACGAGGACCGCTTGCGCGCGCGCGGCGGAGAAGGACGGCCAGAGGAAGGCGGCGAGTGCCATGGAGACGACGCCGGCGCCGGCGAGGACGCCGGACGTCCACCAGAGCGTCTTGATCGTCGTGACGTCCGAAGCGGCGCACGACGGCGCGCAGGTGTCGCGCAGGTCCGCGCGCTGCAGATGCCCCATCGTCGTGAGCACGCCCGCGGTCGCGAGGAGCCCGATCCCCGCCGCGCCGAGCGCGAGCGAAGGCGTCCGACTGGGCCGCTCCACCGGCGGCCGCGCCGGCGGCGGCGCGGGCAGATCGATCAACGCGGCGACGAGACGATCATGCTCCGCCGGCTTCAGCGTCAGCCGCACCTCCTCCGAGGTGGAGTCGCCTCGCTCGAAACGAAAGACGTGATCGCCCGGCTCGAGCGTCATCGCCTCGGCGGGGACGACCGCCGCGATCTTCGTTCCATCCATCACGACGCTCGCGTCGATGACGGGACGACCTCGTCGATCGCGCAAGCTGAAACGCACCGTCGGCATGAGCGCGTCGATCTCGTGGAGCCAGGCCTTGCAGTCCTTCGTCAGCGCGGCCGGGCACGTCTCGAGACAGGTCTCGAGGTCGGCGCGCGCGGCGACGATGTCGCCGTCGCGCTTCGTCCGCTGCGCACCTTCATACGAGGCCTTGCATCGCGCCTTGTTGCTCTCCGCGCTCGCGATCCCGGAGAACGACGCGATCCCGGAGAACGAGACCAGGACGAGCAACGCCGTGCACGATCGGTTGCGGCTCACTCCTCGTCGTCCCGGCGCATGCCGTAGCGATGGAGCAGGCGATAGAAGAACTGCCGCGTCACCCCCGATGCGTTCGCTGCCACCGCCACCCTCCCGCCGTTCTCTTGGAGCCTCTTTCGAAGGTACGCGCAGTCGAAGCTCTCGAGGACACGATCGCGAGCATCGAGATACGGGAGCTCGAAGAGCTCGGGGTGCGGACGCGAGGTCTCCGCGGCGCCGACCGTGTCGAACGCCTCCGCGCCGAGCTCTGGAAACGTCACGAGCCGTAGCAAGACGTTGTTCAGCTCCCTCACGTTGCCGGGGAAATCGTACGAGCGAAGCATGCGCATCGCGTTCGGAGGCAAGTCCGCGATCGTCCGCGGCGGGGAGAGGCGCGCGAGGAACAACTCGATGAGGAGCTCGAGGTCTTCCCCGCGATCGCGCAGCGGCGGCACGGAGACCTCGACCACCGCGAGGCGGTAGAACAGGTCTTCGCGGAAGGTCCCGCTTCGCATCCCGGCGCGGAGATCGCGGTGGGTCGCGGCGATGACGCGCGCGTCGAACGGCACGTAGGCGTTGGCGCCGACGCGCCGAAATTGCTTCGACTCGAGGACGCGCAAGAGCCGCGGTTGCAAGTCGAGCGGCAGCTCTCCGATCTCGTCGAGGAAGAGCGTGCCGCCCCGCGCCGACTCGAGGACGCCGGCGCGATCCGTCGCGCCGGTGAAGGCTCCACGAACGGATCCGAAGAGCTCCGACTCGACGAGGCTCGGAGCGACCGCGCCGCAATCGAAGATGACGAACGGACCGTCTTTGCGCGGGCTGTTCGCGTGGATCCCCGCGGCGAGGAGCTCCTTGCCCGTGCCCGACTCGCCCCGAAGGAAGATGGTCTCCTTCAGCGCCGCGGCCCGCGCGAGCTTGGCGAAGAGGGCGCGCATGACGGTCGATCCTCCGACGACGTCGCCGAATCGGGCGTTGACGGAGAGCTCGACGAGCGTGGGGCTCCCGGTCGCACGCACCACGAGCTGCACGCCGCCCGCGCTGACGAACACGTCGGGAGCGAACAGCACCTCACGCACCCGGACGTCTCCGACGAACGTCCCGTTCTTGCTCCCCAGATCGCGCAACACGAGCCCGTCCTCCGACACCTGCATCGAGCAGTGACGCCGCGAGACGCGACGGTCGTCGAGGATCAAGTCGCACTCGGGGCCGCTGCCGATCGTCACCGGCTCGAGACCGAGCGGAATGGACTGGTCGGAGGAAGCGCCCACCACCTCGAGCCGCAGCGACGGGAGGAGGGCCGCGTCGGGACGCATCACGGTGACGGTCGGAATGTCTCTCGTGGACACGACGAAGCGCTGCCTCTACGCGGTGGGTGTCATGACGAGCCACGTGATGTGGCCGGCGCGGACCATCACATTGTAGAAGGCAATCTGCCGCCCATCCTCGCGAACGTCTTCGTCTGCGTCGCGCTCGGCGTGCCCACCGCGTCCAGGTAGTAGGCCACGGTCTCGGGCGCCTTCGGCTCGGCCTGAACCGTCACTCCCGCCAGGGGCGCCTCATCGCAGTCCAACGTCGCAACGAACACGTGACCATGGTCCGGACTGACGATGTCTCCGACCAGCGCCGCGAGCTCCGATTTCGTCGGCAGCGAGAACGTTCGGATCTCGTTCTTGGGCGCGCTCTTGTCGGGAACGGGGAGGGCGTAAATGATGCCGGGGACGAGGTCCGGCTGGGTCGGGGGCGCTTCGATCTCGAGGAATCCGCGAAAGCCGCTCGTCAGCGAGATGTCGAGGCGCCCCGTCTCGTCCGTGCGCGCCGGGACGTCGACGGGTGAGGTGCAGGCGGCGTCGAACACGTCGCACGCCTTGATCGGCACTCCGACGAGCGGCGGATTCGGCGGAACGAGCCGGCGAAGGTGCACCCTGTACGGGACCACGACCGGCTCGATCGGCGTCTCTCGTCCGAGGCACGCCCAGGGCCCGCGCTCGCCGCCCGTGAGCCCGCTCAGATCGCACGAGCTCCCGAGGATGGAGACGAGAGCGACGAGGATCTTCATGCCCCCGGAGCCGTTGCGCCGAAACCACATCGGTGAGCACAACGTACCATCTCGCCGCGCGGCCCAGCGCTAGCGCGTGCGGCGAACGAGGGACCATCCGAACGGGAGCAAGAGCGCGTTGACGGCGGCGGCGACGAGGTAAGGGGTCGCGAGCGAGCCGGCGAAGAGCGCGCTGCCGGCGAGCGGTCCGAGCGCGCCGCCGATGTCCGACGCGACCTGCAGCGCGCCGATGCCGAGGCCGCGGCGCTCGGGGGGAACGATGCGCCCGAGGAGCGCGAGCAGCGACGGGCCCATCCCCGCGACCCCGACGCCGAGGATCCCCATCCCGAGCGCGACGGTCGGGACGCGCACCGCGAAGGCGAGCACGACGAGGCCCGGGATCGTGAAGAGGAGCCCCGCGAGCGCGACCTCGGCGTGGACGTCCTTCTTGTCGCCGAGGCGGCCGAGCCACGGCATCGCCGCCGCCTCGGTCACGACGAGCCAGCCCATGAGCACGCTCGACGTCGCGCGCTCGGGAAGACCGAACGCGGAGAGCCGCTCGACGTGGACGAGGAGCGCGACGGTGGTGAGCACCACGCCCGACCCCGCGAACGCGCTCGCGAACCCGAGCGCGCCGAGCGCGGCGAGGCGGGCGTTCGCCATCTCCCGCAGCGCGCGGACGACCGGCGTGCGCGGCGCCGCCTGCACGCGGAGATCGGGGACGAGCGCGAACGTCGTGATCGCGGAGAGCGCCACGCCCGCGGCGCCGGCGGCGAAGGTCACGACCTCGTTCGAGAGATCGGCGAGGAAGCCCGCGCTCACGAGGCCGATCGGGACGCCGAGCTGGATCGCGGCGCGCACGGCGCCGGCGACGCGGCCCGCGTGCGTGGGGCCGCCGCCGTGGAGCGCGAGCGCCTGCGCGGCGATGAACACGCCGGCGCCGCCCATTCCGTGGAGGACCCGGCCCACGAGGAAGAACGTGCCGGGGTACGCCGTCGTCACGCCGAAGACGAAGGCGATCATCCCCGCGGCCTGGAGGAGGAGGCCCGCGATCATCGCGCGGCGGCCGCCGAAGCGATCGATGAGCGAGCCGACGCTCGGGCTCACGAGCACGCGGACGATGCGGTTCGCCGCGAGCACGAGGCCGATGAACGCGACCGGCAAGCCGACCCGCATCCCGACGCTCGGGAGGATCGGGAACGCCATCCCCGCCGACACGCCCGCGAGCATCACCGGCGGCGCGAGGGCGACGATCATGCGGCCCGGGGTCGTCGCGTGCTCGTCCATCGGGATCGGGAATCGGAGTCAGAAGAGCGAGGTCTGCGTGCCCGCGATGCGCGCGAACGACGTGTCGAGGAAGGGGAGGATCACGTCGCACACCGGCGCGAGCTGCTTCTCGAGGTAGTGACCGTAGTCGATCGGCGCGGCGCGGGCGGCGGCGGGCTCGAGGCCGCGCGTCGTCATCACGAGCACGAGCTCCTCCGCGACGTCGTTCTCCTTCTTTCGCTTGTGATAGACGAGCTCGGCGTCGAGCTTGCCCGCCTCGAGGTCACGCGCGGTCTCGAGGAGCCACGCGTCGAACGGCTCGTCCTCGAAGACGCGGCGCAGGAGCTCGAGCTGCACGCGGCGCGCGAGCGGGGTCCAGTCGCGCCGCACCGCCTCGAGCCCGCGCACGACGACGGAGCGCGCGCCGTCCGGCGCCTTCCGCACCGCGCCCGCGTAGCGCTTCTTCGATCCGCGATCGGAGTTGCGGAGGGTCGGCATCAAGAACCGCTCGTAGCGCGACTCGAACCGGAGCTCGAGGAAGCTCTCGAGGCGATGCTCCGCGCGGACCTCGGTCGCGAGCCGCGCGGTGAGCTCCGCCGCGAGCGCGGGCCCCGCCGCGGGATCGCCGCCCGCGACGAAGAGCGAGTCGGTGTCACCGTAGATGACGGTGAGCCCGCGCTCCTCGAAGAAGCGCCCCGCGCGCGAGAGGATCGCGTGCCCGCGCCGCGTGATCGAGGTGGGGAGCCGCGGATCGAAGAAGCGGCAGCCCGGCGTGCCGAGGACGCCGTAGAACGAGTTCATCAGGATCTTGATCGCGCGCGAGAGGGCGGCGTTCTCCGAGGCGATCGCGGCGCTGCGCGCGTCGTGCAAGCTCGCGATGAGCGCGGGCAGGATCGCGCCCTCGCGCGCGAACGTCGCGCCCTCCTCGCCCGCGACCGGATCCGCGCCCGGTTGGGCGAGGCCGAGCGGATCGATCTGGAAGGTGCGGATGATGCTCGGATAGAGGCTGCGGAAGTCGAAGGAGAGGACGTCGTGGTAGAGCCCCGGCGCCGAGTCGAGGACGTGGCCGCCGGGGCTCGGCAGGATCTCGACGTCGGCGTCGACGTCGCGCGCGACGAAGCCGCGGCGATGGACGCGCGGGAGGTAGAGGTGATCGAACGCGGCGACGGAGCCGCCCTGCCGGTCCATCGGCAGCCCGGTCAGGCGCGCGCGCTCCACCGCGAACCCGACGAGGTCGGCGGCGCGGAAGACGTCGAGGACGAGACGGCAGTCCTCGAGGTTGTAGTCGACGAGCGCGTCCGGCTCCTCGGCGTGGAGGCGCCGGATCTCGGCGACGGGGTCGACCGCGGCCGCGATCTTCTTGCCGCGGCCGAGGAGCTCCTGGCTCACGACCTCGAGCGTGTACCGATCGAACGAGTACGTCGCCGACTTCAACGTCGCGATCCCGTCGAGGACGACGCGCCCCGGGACGCGCCCGATCGACGCGCGGCCGGTCGTGCTCGCGATCACGCGCGCGCGCTCGCCGCCGCGTCCGATCGCGAAGGGGACGCCGAGCTCCTGCGCGCGTCGATCGAGGAGCGCGAGGTCGAACTCGAGCACGTTCCAGCCGCACACGACGTCGGGATCGATCCGCGCGATCTCGGCGAAGAGGCGGACGAGGAGCGCGCGCTCGTCGGGCACCACGATCGCGGCGGCGTGCGTGACCGGACGCGCGGGGCTCCGCACGAAGACGCGCTCTTCGGCGCCGGTCGCGATCGCGGCGGAGAGGAGCGGGCCGCCGAAGCCGTCGGTCTCGACGTCGAGCGCGAGGAGCGAGAGCGCGGGGCGGAGCTCCGCCGCGGTGACGCGCGCGCCGCGATCGAAGTAGAGGACGCCGCTCCGCTCGCGGCAGGGGCCTTCGATCGCGAGGCCGCCGGTCACGAAGCGCTCCATCACCCAGCGATCGGACGGCTTCACGTCGGACTCGAGCGTCTCGAACCCGGCCTCGCGGATCCGGTCGCGCTCGTCCCACATCGCGCGGCGCGAGCGGAAGTACAGCGCGTCGATCGGGCGCCCGTCGAAGGTCGTGAGGTCGCGCGCGACGCGGCGCCCCGCGCGCGTGACGGCGTCGCGCGGCACGAACATCACCGCCTCCTGCCGCGGCACGCGGAGGCGGACGGGCCCGTCGGCGCTCTTCGCCCAGAGGACGAGGTCGATGCCGTCGTCCGCGTCGCGCCACTCCCGTGAGAGCAGGAACGCTTCGACTCGGCGCACCTCGGGCATCGCGCGATGAAGCTGTATCATGGCGCGGTCATGGAGCTCGACGCGCTGCGCGTCCTCGTCGTCGATTGCCAGACGAGCGGCGCCACGCCGGCGCACGGCGACCTCCTCGAGCTCGGCTGGGCGGTGACGGACGCGCGCGCCTCGCTGCTCCCCGCCCGCGCCGCGAGCGCCGACCCCACCGCGAGAGGCGACCCCACCGCGCCGCGCCCGCCCTCGCGCCGCGCGCGCATCGCGGCGTTCGACGCGAGCCGGTACGATCGGCTCCGCGTCCTCGCGACCGAGCTCCGCCGCGTCGCGAAGGAAGGCGGCGCGGCCGAGGTCCGCGTCGGCCGTCACGTCGTGCCGTTGTAGGCCTTCTCCAGCTCCGCGATGTCGAGCTTCTTCATCTTCAGCATCGCCTCCATCGCGCGCTCCGTCTTCTCGGAGACGCCCTCGCTCCACATGTCGTCCATCATGCGGGGGACGATCTGCCACGAGAGCCCGAACTTGTCCTTGAGCCAGCCGCACTGCTGCGCCTTCGGGTCGCCGCCGGCGCCGAGCTTCTCCCAGAAGCGATCGATCTCCGCCTGCGAGTCGCACATCACCTGGAGCGACACCGCCTCGTTGAACTTGAAGTGCGGGCCGCCGTTGAGCGCGGTCAGCGGCTGGCCCTCGAGCTCGAAGACGACCGTCATCACGCTGCCTTCCGCGCGGCCGTGGACGTCCTGCCCCGCCTTGCCGTAGCGGGTCACCTGGACGATGCGCGAGCCCTTCTCGAAGACGCCGACGTAGAACTTCGCCGCCTCCTCCGCCTGAGTGTCGAACCACAAGCACGGGACGATTTTTTGGAGCGTTGCCATGCGCGGGATGATGCATCACCCGCGCCCGTCGCGCGAACGAGCTCAGTCGAGCCCCTTCTTTCCGACCGACCAGTACGCCTTCGTCTTGCCCGCGCGGAGCGAGCCGCTCGCCTTCAAGCGCGCGCGGAGGAGCTGGATCGCCTGCGCCTTGCCCGTGAGCGCGAGCGACGCGCGCGTGTCCTTCGCGAGCTCCTCGGCGATGCGCGCCGCGACGTCGGGGAGGTGCGCGTCCGCCGCGCCGCGCGCGACGACGGTCGCGCCGCCGAGGCCGATCGCGTCGAGCGCGCTCTTCGCCGCCGCCTCGTCGTCGACCTCGAACACGCACGTCGCGCGCCGCGCGTCGTGGAGCGCGCGGCCGGCCGCGAACGACGTCTCGTCACCGAAGAGGACGACCGGCTCGCTCAGCTCCGGGAAGCGGATCGAGCTCCGCGGCCCGAAGAAGCTCACTTCGTCGCCGGCGCGGAGCCCCGCCGCCCACGCCGCCCCCGGCGTCGTCGTCGAGTGGACGTAGAGGAGGAAGCTCGTCTCGCCGCGCTCCTTGTCCCAGCGGAGCGGGGTGTACGTGCGCATCCCGCGGCCCGGCAGGTACACCTGGACCTTGTCGCCCGGCGTCCACGCCACGCCGCGGAGCGCGTCGCCGGCGAGCTCGGCGATGCGCAGGCGCGGGCCCACGTCGCGCACGGACGCGACGCGGGCTTCGGTGAAGATGAAGCGGCCCACCACCGCCCCGAAGATCGACTTCGCGGATGCCACGAGGGCTTCGATGCCGGAGCTCAGCCCTCCGTCGCGCACCCACAATCCGCGCACGTGCACGGATCGCACTCGCAGGTCTCCCCGCAGCGGCACGCCTCGCCGCAGCCGCAGTCCGCCACGTCACAACAGCCCTTCTTCTCGTCCTGGTTCATCGCGTCTCTCTGGCTCATCGAGCGCCAGCTCCTTCGAACCTGCAGACGCACGGACCGCAGCGCGATTACAGCGCGCGGTCGATTTCTTCCGGCTCAGCCCGCGGTGACGCGACCGTCCCCGCCGAGGTCGATCGGCGCGCCGCCGTGGCGCGGCACGCGGCGCCTCGTGACGTCGACGAACGCCTTCGTCCGCGAGACGACCTCACGCGCGTGGAGCCACGCGATGCCGCGGTAGAGATGGCGATCGGAGGCCGCTCCTTCCGCCTCCATCCCGAGCGCGCGACTGCACCAGACCGCACGCGAGAGGTGGAACTGCTGCGTGACGACGATGAGCTTGCGCGCCCCGAACACGTGCTTCGCGCGCCAGACCGAGCTGTACGTGTCGAGGCCGGCGTGGTCCATGAAGATGTCGGCCGGCGGGACGCCCTTCGCCTCGAGGTAGCGCCGCATCGCGTTCGGCTCGTCGTACACCGCGGTCCGGTGATCGCCGCTGACCAGGATCTTCCGCACGCGACCCGCGCGATAGAGCGCGAGCGACTCGTCCAACCGATCGCGCAGCACGTCCGACGGTCTCCCGTCCCGCACCGCCGCGCCGAGCACGAGCGCGATCTCTACGTCAGGGGTTTCGCCCCAGACACGGCCCGCCCGCTTCTGGGGCCCCTCGGTCCTGCCGCCGGTGAGGACGATGAGGTTCGTGGCGAGGACGGCGGCCGCTACGAGGAGGATGGCGGTATAGAGACGGCGGGAGCGCACGACCATAGTCTACGTCTACGACCGGCACGGCGGGGTGATTCCCGGCGAAGGACGCACACGGATTTCACGAAATGATACATTCTCCAGAATGAAGAGGCGCACGCGAGCGTCGGTCGTCTGCGAGGCGGAGGGGCACCTCCTCCTCGTGCGGCTCCGCGACCCGACCACCGGCGTCGAGAGCTGGTTCCCGCCCGGCGGCGGCGTGGAGGAGGACGAGCGCCCGGCCGAGACCGCGCGCCGCGAGACGCTCGAGGAGACGGGCGTCGCGGTGCACGTGCAGTCGCACCTCGTGCTCGTCGATCGCTATCCGTTCCGCTGGGACGGCGTCGACTACGACTGCGTCACGCACTACTTCGCGGCCGAGCTCGAGGGCGCGTTCGATCCCGACCTCGCGCCGGTGAGGGACGCGCCGTATCACCGCGGCGCGAAGTGGCTCCCGAGCGCGGAGGGCCTCGCCGAGCTCGCGGTGAACCCGCGCATCGGCGCCGCGGTGAGCCGCGTCCTCGGCCGCGCGCGCCGCACGCGGTGGCGGGCGCAAGGCGCGCTCGAGGGCCCCGCGGGGATGCTCCTCACGCTCCACGATCACTTCCGCGTCGCGACCGAGCGCCTCCGCTTCATGTTCGAGCGCGAGCCCGACGTGCCGCTCGGCTGGGTCGGCCGCGCGTTCGCGCCGATCGCGGAGATGCTGCACCATCACCATCACGCGGAGGAGCAGATGCTCTTCCCCTTCGTCGAGCGCCGCACCGGGAGCGCGCCGGAGAAGCTCGTCCTCGATCACGGCGAGCTGACCGCCGCGATCGACGCGGTGAACGACGCGCTCCGCCCCGAGACCGCGCGCGAAGACGCCGCCGCCGCGCTCGCGCGCTTCGAGGACGTGCTCGTCGATCACCTCGATCGCGAGGAGGGCCTCGTCGTCCCGGTCCTGCTCGAGCTCGCGCCGGCGGAGGCGTGGGCGCTCATTCACGCGTAGCGCGACGTCCACGCCGGTGGCACTCCGCGTGCACCGCCCGCGATCATGAACGACGTCCTTCGCCGAGCGTTGACCGGCGCCGCCGCGGGGATCCTCGCGACCGGCGTGATGACCCTCGAATTTGCGGTCGCGAAGGCGACCGGCCTCCTCGGCGAGCCGCCGCCGAAGAAGCTCACGCGTCGCATTCTGACCCTCGTGGGGCATCGTCCTCGCGGCGCCGAGCTGCAGCTCGCCACCGCGGCCGCGCACGTCGGGTACGGCGCTGCGGCCGGCGCGCTGTTCGGGTTGCTCCCGCGCCCCGCGCGGAGCGTGGGCGGCGGCGTGCTCTACGGTCTCGCGATCTGGGCGGTGAGCTACGCCGGTTGGATCCCGAAGCTCCACCTCATGCGCCCGCCGTCACGCGACCGCTTCGGACGGCCGACCTCGATGGCCCTCGCGCACGTCGTCTACGGCGCGTCGCTCGCCACGGCGCTCCAGAAGCTTCGTGCCTCGAAGCTTCAAGGGAACGCGACCGAGCCGTTCGCGCGGAACGTGTCCGTGCCTTCCTCCGCCGACAAGGCCGTCACCGTCGCGCCGACGCCGACGGTGCCCGCGGTGAACGGCAGCCCATCGCCGTCCATCAGCCGGTCGGGTGAGCGGTGAAACGTTTCGGATCAATGCGCCCTATGCTGCGCGACCTTCAGCGCTCTTCGGTCTCCACCGTGACGGTCACCGTCTCGCGGTTGCAGAATGCAGGTATTTCGATCGCGTCGCTCTCGGTGTGGATCTCCCAGCGCGCGTCGTCGGTGCGGTAGGCCTCGCCGACCGCGACGCGATCGCGGAAGAGGAGGCACGCGGTCGTCTGCGCGACCTCCGAGACCGTGACGCCGTTTCGCTGCGCGATCTCGGTGTAGAGCGCGCGGCGCTGGATGTTGATGTGCGAGACGCGGGCGGAGAGATCGCGCGGCGCCTTCTTCGCGCCCTTCGCGTCGCCGGTGACGATGCCGAGGTAGCCCGTCGCCTCCTCGCCCGCGAGGCGATCGCGGCGCGCTTGATCGACGACCGCGTCGCGGCGCGTGCTCGACGCCGGCGCCGTCTGCGCGCTCTCGGTCTCGCCCATCTCCTCTTCTTCCATCGCCTCGGCGGCGCAGCCGACCGTGAGGACCATCGGGAGGACAAACAAGAGGAGGGAGCGAGCGGTCATGACTTACACTGGAGCACATGGTGGGCCAGCGACGGCGAGGCTGTAATTTCCTGAAATCACTGTACTCAGTGGCCGCATCTACGCGAAATCCCTGGAGCGGATGATCCATCCTTCGACTATGCCGGAGCCCATGGGAACGGTCCTCGTCACCGGCTCGGCCGGGCACCTCGGTGAGGCGCTCGTCCGCAGCCTACGCGCCGCGGGGCGGGAGGTGCGCGGGCTCGATCGGCTCGCGTCGGCGTTCACGGACGTCGTCGGATCGATCGACGACGAGGCCCTCGTCGCGTCGGCGATGGACGGCGTCGACGCCGTTCTACACGCGGCGACGTTGCACAAGCCGCACGTCGCGACGCGCTCGGCGCGCGACTTCATCGCCGTCAACGTGAGCGGGACGCAGACGCTGCTCGAGGCCGCCGTCCGCGCCGGCGTGCGCGCGTTCGTGTACACGAGCACGACGAGCACCTTCGGCGACGCGCTCGTTCCCGCCGCGGGCGAGCCGGCGGCGTGGATCACGGAGGAGACGCGGCTCGTCCCGAAGAACATCTACGGCGTCACGAAGGCGGCGGCGGAGGACCTCTGCGCGCTCGCGCATCGCAACCAGAAGCTCGCCTGCCTCGTCTTGCGGACGTCGCGCTTCTTCCCCGAGGACGACGACGACGCGGCCGCCGCCGCCGCGTACGCGGGTGAGAACTTGAAGACGAACGAGCTCCTCCATCGCCGCGCCGACGTCGAGGACATCGTCGACGCGCACCTCCGCGCGCTCGAGCGGGCGCCGCGGATCGGCTTCGCGCGCTACATCGTCAGCGCGACGACGCCCTTCCGCCGCGAGGACTGCGCGCTGCTCCGCCGCGACGCTCCCGCCGCGCTCGACGCTCGCGTCCCCGAGTGGCGCGCGGTCTACGCCGCGCGGAAATGGACGATGAACCCGACCTTGGACCGCATCTACGACAACGCGAAGGCGCGGGCAGAGCTCGGCTGGGAGCCACGCTGGGACTTCACGCGCGCCCTCCGCGAGACGTTCCCGAGCGACCTCGCCCGCGCGATCGGCAGCAAAGGCTACGACCGATGACGGAGCAGAAGCTCGGACCCGACTTCACGCCCTTCCAGGCGATCGGCCCCGAGGCCGCCGCCGCGCTCGCGAAGCGCTTCTACGATCACATGGACGCGCACGAGCCCGCGCTCGTCGCGGTGCACCGTCGCGACGAGAGCGGCGCGCGCGTCGCCCCGATCGTCCGCGAGCGCTTCACGCTCTTCCTCCTCGAGTGGCTCGGCGGACCGCGCGACTACTCGACCGCGCACGGCCACCCGCGGCTCCGCATGCGGCACGGGCACGTCCCGATCGGCGTGGAGCTCCGCGACGCGTGGCTCCGCTGCATGAACGCGGCGCTCGACGATCCGAGCATCCCGCCCGACGTCCGCGGCTTCCTCGAGCGCCGCTTCGCCGAGGTCGCAGACTTCCTGCGAAACACGGGCTGATTCGCGGCCATCTCCCGCTCGCCCTTGACAGGCGCGCCATCACGTAACATTTAAAGTTACATGAAGCGAGACAGCCGGCTCTCCGTCGCGCTGCACATCCTCATCCACCTCGGGGACGCGGAGAGCCCGATCACGTCGGAGGTGTTCGCGCGGCAGGCGGAGAGCAACGCCGTCGTGATGCGGCGCACGATGGCGGGGCTTCGCCGCGCCGGCATCGTGCGCTCGGAGAAGGGGCACGGCGGAGGCTGGACGCTCGCGCGACCGCTCGACGAGATCACGCTCGGCGACGTCTACGCCGCGCTCGGCACCCCGACCGTGTTCGCGCTCGGCGTCCGCGACGAGAGCCCCGGCTGCCTCGTCGAGCGGGCGGTGAACGACGCCGTCGGCGCCGCGCTCGCCGACGCGGAGGCGCTCCTCATGAAACGACTCCACACCCTCACCCTCGCGAAGCTCGCCCGCAGCGTCCGCGGGACCGGCACGAAGAGAAAGCACAGGTGATTCGATGTTCGACGTACTGATCGTGGGGGGAAGCTACGCAGGCATGTCGGCGGCGCTCCAGCTCGGGCGCGCGCGGCGGAAGGTGCTCGTCGTCGACGCGGGCGTGCGCCGCAACCGCTTCGCCGCCCACGCGCACGGGCTCCTCGGACGCGACGGCGTCGAGCCCGCCGTCCTCGCGGCGCAGGGTCGCCGCGACGTCGAGGCGTACCCGACCGTGACGTGGCTCGAGGGCGAGGCTGCGTCCGCGCGCAAGACGAGCGACGGCTTCGCGCTCCGCCTCGCCTCCGGCGAAGAGCATCATGGTCGTCTCGTCGTGCTCGCGCTCGGCGTCACCGACGAGCTGCCCGACCTCCCCGGCCTCCGCGAGCGCTGGGGCAAGAGCGTCTTTCACTGTCCGTATTGCCACGGCTACGAGCTCGGGATGGGGAAGCTCGGCTGCCTCGCGACGTCGCCGATGTCGATCCACCAGGCGGCGATGCTGCCCGACTGGGGCGAGACCACGTACTTCACGAACGGCGCGCACGAGCCAGCGCCGGAGGAGCTCGCGCTGCTCGAGCGACGCGGCGTGCACGTCGAGCGCGAGCCGGTCGCGAAGGTGGGCGGCGCGATCGACGTGACGCTCGCGAGCGGCCGCACGCTCTCGTTCGCCGGCCTCTTCGCCGCGTCGCAGACGCGCCCTTCGTCTCCGCTCGCGGAGGAGCTCGGCTGCGAGCTCGAGCAAGGTCCGATGGGTCCGTTCATCAAGACGGACGCGATGAAGGAGACCACCGTGCCCGGCGTCTTCGCCTGCGGCGACGCCGCGATCGCGGCCGGCGCGGTGCCCTTCGCGATCGGCGACGGCTTCCGCGCCGGGACCGCGGCCCATCGCTCCTTGATGTTCGGCTGACGTTCGCGCGCACCGGCCCCGGCGTTCGTGGTTCCATGACGTGAGGCGTGACCGGCCTCCTCCTCCGCGATTTCACCTGCGCGGTCTGCGGTGCGCCGCGGCAGACGACGGAGCGCGCGGTCGTCGTGCTCTGCCGTCATTGCGGCGCGGTCCTCGCGTTCGCCGGCGACGGCTGGACGGAGACCGCGCTCGCCGAGCGTCACGCCGCCGGTCTCCGGCAGATCGTGAAGCCGACCGCCGCAGAGGCGCGCCTCACTGCGCTGATGCTCGAGATGCCGGCGGCGACCGGCGATCGCGAACGCTGGCGCCTCGCGTGCGAGGAGCAGATCCTCCTCATGGCGATCGTGTACCCGGAGCACGGCGTACCGATCCCGACCGATCCAGAGGCCCGCGCGCGACACGTACGCGAGGCGGTCGCGATGAGCGAGATCGCGACCTTCGATCCGGAGGTCGGTCGCCGGCTCGGCGCCTACAGCGCCGCCGCGGTGACGCTCACGCAGGGGGATCCCGTCGCCGCGGCGCGCGCGATGCTCGCCGCCGCGCGCGGCTACTACGACGCGCTCCTCGCGCATCCCGGCGCTCCGCCCGGCGCGCTCCGCGAGGGCGCGGCGCACCACGCGCGCGAGATGGTGCGCGCGGCGATCGGCGGCTACGCGTCCCTCCTCGGCGTCCGCGCGGTGGAGCGCATTCGCGTCGAGGTCCTCGCCGACGCCGCCGTCGACGTCGACGTCGACGTCGCGGCGTGTCCGAAGTGCGGGGGGCCGCTCGATCCGCCGAGCGAGGGCCTCGCGCGCTGTCGCCACTGCGGCGCGGTCACGAGCGTCTCGCGCGACGACGCGTGGACCACCGCGCAGCTGGCGCTCTGGGGCATCGCGCGCGCCGAGCTCGTTCGGCGCGACGACCTCGACGGGCCGGCGCCGGTCCTCGCCGCGATGGGCGGCTTCCTCTGGACGAGCGCGCGTACGGTGCCCCCCGCGAGCGCCGCAGAGCTCCTCCGCCGCGCGATCCCGTGGGTCACGCACGCACAGCTCATGAACGGCTTCGATCTCCTCTCTCACGCCGTGAACGACGAGCAGCGCGCGCTCCTCGACGCGCTCCGCATCGAGCTCGCGGACTGGACGCCCGATCCGGCGGCCCGACCTCTGCCGCACGTGCCTGTCACCGACTTCGCGCCTCCGACGCCGGCGGACGAGGCCGCCTGGATCGAGTCGGCGCTCGCGCTCTATCGCCGTCGCGGCGGTCCGCTCCTCGAGCTGCTCGGCCAGTGCCTCTCCGCGATGCAGGTCGCCGCCGTCCACGAGACCGCGGTCGGGCTCTCCCCGCGCGCGGCGATGGAGCTCTTCGAGCGCGCCCGCCCCGGCTACGACAAGGCCGCGATGCGCGCGGAGCTCGAGAAGCTCATCCCCGGCTACGACCTCCCGCGCGTCCGCGCGTTCACGACCGCGCTCGCGGACTTGCTCTCGCGCGAGCGCTGACGCCTAATGCGACCGATGCTGCGCCGGACCTTCCTCTTCGCGTGTCTCGCCCTCGGCGTCTCCTGCAAGAGCACGCCGCCTTCGAACGAGCGCGATCCCGAAGACGTGAAGCTCGACGCGCAGCGGAAGCCGGACGAGCTCGTCGCGTTCGCCGGCATCAAGCCGGGGATGAAGGTCGCGGACCTCGCCGCGGGCGGCGGCTACACGACGGAGGTGCTCGCCCGCGCGGTGGGGCCGACCGGCGTGGTGTACGGCATGAACAGCCCGATGATCATCGAGAAGTACGTGTCGAAGGCGTGGCCGGCGCGGCTCGCGCGGCCGGTGAACAAGAACGTCGTGAAGGTCACGCGCGAGCTCGACGATCCGCTGCCGCCGGAGGCGAAGGACCTCGACGCGATCGTGATGGTGCTCTTCTACCACGACCTTTACTGGGTCGGGACCGACCGCGCGAAGATGAACGCGAAGCTCCTCGAGGCGCTCAAGCCCGGCGGCAAGCTCGTCATCGTCGATCACAGCGGCCGCCCGGGCACCGGCTCGAAGGAGGTGGACACGCTCCATCGCATCGAGGAGTCGGTGGTCCGCGACGACGTGACGAAGGCCGGCTTCAAGCTCGCCGGCGAAGCGGCTTTCCTCCGCAACCCGAACGACGCACGCGACTGGAACGCGGCGCCCGGCGCGGCGGGCGACAAACGCGGCACGAGCGATCGCTTCGTCCTCGCGTTCACGAAGCCTTGAGCCGCTCCGGCGACGCGATCGACAAGCCGGATCACTTTTCTTCGGCGCGCGTGGTAGCGTGCCGCCTGCATGCCCGGAGAAGAGGCTCGCGCCCGCGAAATCGTCACGCGTTTGAGCGCTGGAACAGCGACCTCGGACGAGGTCTTCGCCGCGTTCGAGGAGCTCGACCGACTCCCGGCGGAGGTCGTCCGTCAGGCCCTCGAGCCGTGGACCGGCCCCGCGCCGGACGTCGAGCGCCTCGACGACACGATGCGGCGCCTCCATCGTCTCCCGCCGCGCACGCCCGCGCTCGAGACGCTCGCCTCCGTCCGCGACGCCGACGTCCTCGATCTCGGGCCCGTCGCGGAGGCGCAGCTCCGCATCGCGGGGAAGACGTGGGACGGGCAAGACCTCGAGCCGGAGGAGCGCCTCGACGGCGAGCGCGACGACTCGTTCGCCGGCACGCTGGAGCGCCGCGTCCTCGGCGAGGGCGGCCGTCCGCTCTTCGACGTCATGCTCTTCGGCGAAGGCTCCGGCGTCATCTTCGCCGCCGATCGCACCGACGTCGCCGGCGTCCTGGTCGACCACCGCGTCGAGATGCGCGACCGCGCCGCGCGCACCGCGCTGGAGCAAGCGCTCACACGCGCCCCGTCGATCCCGGCGCCCGTCTCGGTCTCCGAGGCGATCACGCTCCGCCGCCCGACCACCCAGCTCGAGCTCGAGCTAACGCCAACCCCCGAGCCCGAGCCCGAGCCTGAGCCTGAGCCTACGGCGAAGCCTAAGAAGAAGGCCGCAGCCGCACCGAAGAAGAAGGCGACGACCGCCAAGAAGAAGACCGCCGCAGCCGCCGCACCGAAGAAGAAGACGAAGGCCGCCGCGGAGGCGGAAGCGGAGGCTGCGCCCCCCGCGAAGAAGAAGGCGGCGGCGAAGAAGACGACCGCCAAGAAGAAGACGAGCGCGAAGAAGAAGGCCGCGGACTGATCCTCGCGGCGCCGGAGGGCCGCGGGCTTTGCGCCCTCGTGGCGTCGCGGAGCTGCGGCCCTGTGCACCTTCAACTGCGAGCCCGAACCCAAACCTGCGCGCGGCCCTCGTACCTCCCACCGCGAGCCCAACCCCAAACCTGCGCGCGTCCCTCGTGCCTTCCACCGCGGGCCGAAACCTTGCGCGGTCGGCGTGCGTCCGCGCCGCGCCGCGTCGCCGGGCGCTATGCTGCATGGGTGGACATGCTCGTGTGGGTCGCGGTTGTCGCTGGGGTGCTCGGCGCGCTCTACGTTGCCGCGACGCGGGCGATCACGGTGTGTGAGCTCGCGATCGAGGACGGGGCGGTGCGCGTCGTTCGCGGCGGGGTCGCTCCGCCGATCCTCGCCGATCTCCGCGACGTCGCGCGCACGCCGAAGATCGCGCGGCTCCGCGTGCGCATCGTCCGCTCGTCTGGGCGCGCCGAGGTGCAGCTGCGCGGTGACGTGCCGGCGCCGCAGGCGCAGCGCATCCGCAACGTCGTCGGGAGCGTCCCGCTCGCGCGCCTCGCCAACTCGCGCTAGCGGAGCGCGAGGCCGGTTGCGACGGAGATGAGCTCGCCGCCGGCGCGGATGCGAGAGACGCCGAAGCGGTCCTCGAAGATGCGGCGCACCGCGGGGACGAAGGAGCTGCCGCCGGTGAGGAACACCTGGTCGACGTCCTTGCGGTCCACCCCCGCGCGATCGAGGAGGCGATCGACGCACGACGCCATCGTCGCCATGTCCTCCGCGATCCACTCCTCGAACTGCGCCCGCGTGACGGCGACGTCGATCGCCACCGGATCGTCCGCGAACGTGAAGCGTGCCTCCGTCGCGCTCGACAGCGCGACCTTCGTCCGCTCGACCGCGCGATAGAGGTGATACCCGAGGTCGTTCTCGATCACGTGGAGGAGCGCGCGGATCGGCGCGCGGTCGCGCGTCTGGCTCGCGATACCCTCCAGCAAATCGATGTTCTTCTTGCTCTTCAAAAAAGAGAAATGGTGCCAGCGGAGCAATCGCGAATAGATCCACACCGGCACCGGTAGGTCCTTTTCGCCCATCAATGCCCGATACGTAATGCCCATTCCGAGCTCGGGCGCCACGAGCTTCTTCATCAAATGAGCGTCGAGCGCGTCACCGGCGATCCCGACGCCGTCGTTCCCGAGGATGCGCCCCGCGCCGAGGTGGCGCTGCCCCGGACCGACGCGCACGAGCGAGAAGTCGCTCGTGCCGCCGCCGAAGTCGGCGATGAGCACGAGCTCGTCGTGGTCGAGCTGCGTCTCGTAGTAATGCGCCGCCGCGACCGGCTCGTATTCGAGCTCGACGTCGTCCCACCCCGCCGCCGCGAGCGCCGCGCGCAGCCGCTCGACCGCGAGCGCTTCGTCCTCGCTCCCCTTCTCGCTCGCGAAGTGGACCGGCCGCCCCACCACCGCGCGCGTGCCGAGCGGCCCGAGGTCCGACTCCGCCGCCGCCCGCAGCTCGCGGAGGAGCGTCGCGAGCAGATCGACCAGCGACGTCGTGCGCCCGAAGATGCTCGTCGCCTGGAAGGTGCGGTCCGCGAGGTACGACTTCATCGACTGGATGAGCCGGCCGTCGCCCTCCGCCGCGAGGTAGCCGTCGATCGCGCGCGGCCCACCGACCGGCCGCTGGCCCGACCGGAAATAGAGGATCGAGCGGAACGTCTCCGTCGCGCCGGCCGAGGACGTGTAGCGCGCGAGCCGGACGGGCGCCTTCGCCTCGTCGTCGATGACCGCGACGGCGCTGTTGGTGGTTCCGATGTCGAGCCCGACGCGCATCGCCGCGCGAGCTTATCGCATCAAGCGGAGGAGGAGCAGGATCGGCGCCGCGCACGCCGCCGCGGCGAGGGCGGGCGCCATGCCGAAGCGCAGCGCCGACACGACGTCGAGCACGATCAGCGCGAGCGCGGCGTGGCCGAAGAGCGCACGGCCGCCGATCGAGCCCCGCCGCAGCGACGGCGCGCTCGCCGCCATGACGAGGCCGGCCGCGAGGACGCCGTACGCGACGGCGCGCGCGCCGCCGGCGAGCGGGACGCCCTCGAGCGTGCGGCCGCGCCACAGCTCGAACATGACCGTGCCCGCGGTCGCGAGGCCGTTCACGAGGCCCAGCGCGACGACCCACCGCCGCTGCGGCGGCGCGCTCGGGAGCGCGTCGGCGCGGCGCGCCTCGCCCTCGTCGTGGAGCCGGCGCCGCTCGGAGCTCAGGCCGCCGCGCGGGATCCCCAGCCGCGCGCGGAGATCGCCGAGCGGGATGTCGAGCACCGGATCGACGCTCGGGACCGATCGATAGAGGGCGCGCGCGCCGGCGCGGCGGGCGTGCAGGAACGCGCGCAGCGTGCGCACCGGCGCGAGGGCGAAGCCGACGAGCACGGCGACGACGTTGAGCGCGTAGACGACCGGCGTCCGGCACCCGCCGACGAGCTCGAAGGCGCCGATCTCCGCCTCGCCGACGAGGTCGGTGCCGTAGCCGGTCGCGACGTGATGCAGGTCGTGGAGCGGGATCGCCCACTTGCGATCGGACGAATTCGTGAAGGTGTACTTGCGGCCGAACGCTTCGACGTCGAAGGTGTCCGCGGTGTAGCCGCCGACGTCGAAGCCGTTCTCCTCGAGGTAGGCGTCACGCGCGGCGCGGACGGAGAGCGAGGACGGGAGCGGGCGGCGGTTCTCGGAATGGGAGTAGACGGCGGGGATCATCGACCGTACGTCCGCAGACGCGGGGCGGGACCCGACACGTCATTCGCTCATTTTCTTCGCGACGATCGGCGTCTGCCAGAAGACGACCGGTATCGCCGCGGAAAGACAGAGCAATGCACCGAAGCCTGGCGCCGCCCAAGCCGGGTAGATCGTCGCCGCGCCGATGTAGACGACGCAGAAGAGCGGGACGAGCCCCATCCACCGCTCGGTCGTGATCGCTGCGTACGTGAGGAGGATCGCCATCGAGATCGCGTCGCCGAGGAGGATCTCCTGCCCCGAAGACCCGAGGCGGAGCGCGAAGAGGCGGTGCACGATGAAGCCGATGACCGGGAGGACGAAGAGGAGCGCGATGCGACGGTTGTAGGCGCTCTCGATCAGCATCCGGCGGAACACGACGCCGACGACGACCATCGCGCCGAACGCGAAGAGCGCGAGGCCGAGGAGCCCCTCCGTCGTCGCGGAGACCGGCGAGCCCGCCGTCGCGATCCCGGCGATCGTGAGGATCGCGGCCGCGAGGCGTCGCTTGTTCCGCGAGACCGCCGCGTCGGGATCGGCGCCGACGACGGCGAGGAGCTCCTCCATCGACGCGAACCTCGCGCTCGGCTCCCGCGCCAGCGCGCGCGCGATCGCGGCGCCGATCTCGGAGGGGACCTCCGACGCCGGGATCGGCTCGCGCCTCCCCGCGACGACGGCGTCGCGCAGCGCGAGCACGTCTTCGCCCGCGAACGGAGCGCGGTGATAGAGCGCGCGGTGGAGCGCGACCGCGAACGCGAACTGATCGCTGCGCGCGTCCACCGGCTCGCCGAGGAACTGCTCCGGCGCCATGTAGGCGGGCGTGCCGATCACACCGGCGCCGAAGTCGACGACGCGCGGCCGAGCGTCCGCGCCGAGGAGCACGTTCTCCGGCTTGAAATCGCGATGGACCACGCCCGCGGCGTGCGCGGCGGCGAGCCCGCGCCCCGCCGCGGCGAAGACGGAGAGCACCTCCCGCCACGATCGCGGCGGCTCGCGCGCGAGCCACGTCGCGAGCGTCCCGCCCTCGACGAGCTCCATCACGATGAAGTCCTCGCCGCCCGCGTGACCGACCTCGTGGATCGCGACCACGTTCGGGTGCACGACCTTCGCGAGCGCGCGCGCCTCCTCGAGCAGCGCCGCGCCGGCGCCGACGACCTTCACCGCGACGCGGCGATCGAGGCGCGCGTCCTTCGCCTCGTAGACGATCCCCATCCCGCCCGCGCCGATCCGGCGCACGACCTCGAACGCGCCGATGCTCCGCGGCTCGAGCTCCGACGCGAGCGTGTCCTCCACGATGCGCTCGGGCGCGACCTGCCCCGCGCGGCGATCGGCCTCGAGCAGCTCGACGACCTCGCGCCGGAGCGACGCGTCGCCCGCGCACTCGCGATCGAGGAACGGCTCGACCTCGGCGGCGGGGAGGACGACCGCGTCGTCGAACAGCTCCTCGATCCGCGCCGTGCGCGTCATGATCCGAGCTCTCGCGCGAGCCAGGCGCGCGCGAAGCGCCACTCTCGCTCGATCGTTCGCGTGCTCACGCCGTGGAGCTCCGCGATCTCCTCCTCCGTGAGGCCCGCGAACGTGCGGAGCATCGCGACCTCGTGCCGGCGCGGGTGCTCCACCGCGAGCCGCGCCATCACGGCCGAGAGCGCGAGCACGTCGTCGACCCTGTCCGATCCCGGCGCCGCGATCGAGATCGCCGCGACGTCCTCGTGCTTCGCGCCGCCGCCGCGCTTCTGCGCCGCGCGGCGGCGCGCGCGGTCGACGACGATGTCATGCATCGCGCGCGCGGCGGCGCCGAAGAAGTGCGCGCGCCCGTTCCAGCCCGGATCGCCGTTCGCGACGAGCCCGAGGTAGGCCTCGTGGACGAGCGCGGTGGGCTGGAGCGTGGCCCCCGGCGCCGCACGCGCGAGGCGCACGGCCGCGAGGCGCCGGAGCTCGGAGTACACGAGCGGCAGGAGCTGCTCGGCCGCGATGCCCGTCATCGGATCGCCGGCCAGGATACTCCGTATGCTGTCCGGCATGAATCAAGGTCCGACGTGGCTCTACCTCCACGGCTTCGCGTCGAGCCCGGCGTCGAACAAAGCGCGCGCGTTCGTGAAGTGGGGCGAGGAGCACGGCCTCGCGGTGCGCGCGCTCGATCTCCGGGTCCCGTCGCTCGAGCACCTCCGCTTCTCGAGCATCCTCCTCCGCGTGCGCGCGGAGATCGGAGCGGAGGACCGCGTCGTGCTCATCGGCTCGAGCCTCGGCGGGCTCACCGCGTGCCGCGTCGCCGAGGTCGAACCGCGCGTCTGCGCGCTCTTCCTGATGGCCCCCGCGTTCCGGCTCGCGGAGCGATGGCGCGCGCGGCTCGGCGAAGACGCGTGGCGGCGGTGGAAGGAGCAGGACGCGCTCGAGGTGCCCGACCACGCTACCGGCAAGACGACCTTCGTCGACCACGGCTTCGTCGCCGAGCTCGAGGCGCTCGACGTGGGCTTCCCCGACGTCCGCGTGCCTACGTGCATCGTGCATGGAACGAAGGACGATGTCGTCGACGTGGAGCTCTCCCGCGCGTGGGCGCGCGACCGGCGACACGTGCGCCTCGTCGAGGTCGACGACGGCCACGAGCTCGCGCGCTCGGTGCCGCGCATCCTCGCGGAGGCAACGGCGTTCTTCGCGCCGTTCGGCGTTCAGGCGGCGTCGGAGAACCGCTCGATCACGCGGTGAACGAGGCCGTACGCGCGGGCCTCGCTCGCGTTCATCCAGAAGTTGCGATCGGTGTCGCGTACGATCTTGTCGTACGGCTGCCCCGTCGCGGCGGAGAAGATGCGGTTCAGCCGCTCCCGCATCTGGACGATCTGCGCCGCCTCGATCTCGATGTCGGACGCGTTCCCGCCCATCCCGCCGAGCGGCTGATGGAGCATGAAGCGCGTGTTCGGGAGCGCGAACCGGTTCTCCTTCTTCGCCGCGCAGTAGATCAGCGCGCCCGCGCTCGCGACCCAGCCGGTCCCGATCATGACGACGTCGGGCGCCACCGCGCGCACGAGGTCGAAGATCGTGTCCCCCGCCTCGACGTGCCCGCCCTGCGAGTGGACGAGCATCCGGATCGGCTCGTCGCTCGCGGCCGCGAGGGCGACGAGCTGAGCCGAGACCGAACGGGCGAGCTTGGTGTCGACCTCGCCGTAGACGAGCACGGTGCGCGACGAGAAGAGCGCCTCCGCTGCTCGTCCGAGGAACGCGTCCGCCTCCTTGACGACTTCCTGCTGGGGCATGGCGGAGAGCATCGTCCGCTTCCCGGCGCGGGCCCATGTCCGATCGTCTCGATCTTCGGGCCAGGCGTGGACCGCGGCCGTGGTTCGAGCCATCCTGGACCCATGGACCTCCCGCTCGTACCGCCGGCCTCGCTCCCGCACGTCGCGCGCGCGCTCGACGCGATGCGCGCCGATCCCGCCCGCCGCTGGACCGTCGCGGAGCTCGCGCGCCGCGCGGGCCTCTCGCGCGCGGCGTTCGCCCGGCGCTTCAAGGAGGCGACCGGCATCTCGCCGCTGCGCTGGCTCGCCGAGCATCGCCTCACGCTCGCGGCGGAGCGGCTCCGCACGTCGGGCCTCACGCTCGCGCGCGTCGCGGCCCTCGTCGGCTACGCCTGCGAGTTCGCGTTCGCGAAGGCGTTCAAGCGCGCGTACGGCCTGCCGCCCGGCGTCTACCGCCGCCGCGCCCGCACCGCGGCCCCGGCCTTCCGCGCCGCCGCCTGACGAGGCTCACGGAAGCCACGTTTTTCCTGTCTCGCAGCTGACGTGCTTCATCGCGAGCCGGCCGGCGGCGAGCTCCATCACGCCGAAGACGATCGGGAGGTGGAACCGGCGCGGGCCGATCGAGCCCGGGTTGAAGAC
This sequence comes from Labilithrix sp., assembly GCA_019637155.1. Taxonomy (NCBI): domain Bacteria; kingdom Pseudomonadati; phylum Myxococcota; order Polyangiales; family Labilitrichaceae; genus Labilithrix; species Labilithrix sp. The sequence goes on from JAHBWE010000017.1 coordinate 193,249, forward strand.
GCCGAGGTCCTTGTCCCGCCCGATGAACGGGACGTGCGAGTGGCCGCAGACGACGAGCTGCGCGTGCTCGCTCTTCGCGAGGCGCGCGGCGTCGGCGCGGAGCTTCGGGCCGTTCACCGCGATGTGGAGGAGGAGCAGCGTGAAGAGCTTCGCGTCGCCGTCGACGAAGTCGAGCGTGACCGCGTCCGGCAGCGCGTGGGCGTCGATGTTGCCACGCACCGCGACGGTGGGCGCGATCTTCGCGAAGTCGTCGACGACGGAGAGCGCGCCGATGTCGCCGGCGTGGAGGATGAGGTCCGGCTCCTCCGCCGCGACGAGCTCGGCCGCGCGCGGGTGCGGCTCGCTGTGCGTGTCGGCGATCACGGCGACCTTCACCGCGCCGTTCGACACGGGCACCGTCTGCCGCCGGCGGTCCTTCAACGCGTACACGACGCCGAGGATACGCCGTCACCGCGCGATCGGCTTCGTCATGGTGATCGCGGGCTGGTTCGACACGTACGCCGCCTCGACCGGCAGGATCGGGCGGTACCCGGCGCGCGCGAAGAGCGCCCGCGCCTCGTGGTTCGTCTCCGCGGTCAGGAGCGACATCGACACGGCGCGCCGCTCCCGCGCGTGCTCCTCCGCCGCGTCGAGCAACGCCCGCCCGACGCCGCGCCGCCGGAGATCGTCGCGCACCGCGATCGCGTCGACGTACCCGACGCTCGGATCCTCCCACGGCCCAAACGCGCGCCCCAGCGCCGTGACCCGCACGACGACGAACCCGAGCCGCCGCATCGTCCGCTCGTCCTCCGCCATCAGCACGCCGGCGTCGGCGCGAAGCATCCGCAGCGCGTGCGCCGCGGGGTTGCGCGCGTACGGCGCGAAGGCCTCCTCGCTCAGCGCCACGATGAAGCCGCGATCTGCGGCGCGAGCCTCCCGGACGATCGTGCGCAGCGGCGACAGGCGCGTCGACATGACCCAAGCAAAGCGCAGCTCGAGCGCGGGCGCGAGGTCTGCCGTGCGTGCTACGCGATGCCGAGGCCGCCGTCGACGCCGAGGACCTGGCCCGTCATCCACGTCGAGCGCGGATCGCCGAGCGCGACGAGCCAATGCGCGACCTCGTCGCTCGAGGCCATTCGGGGGATCGGGAGGCGCGCGATGCCGGGCGTCTCCGTCGGACCGGGCGCGACCGCGTTCACGCGGATCCCGTGCGGCGCGAGCTCGAGCGCCCACGACCGCGTCAGCGCGAGGACCGCCGCCTTCGTCGCGGCGTAGACGGACTGGTCGCGCATCGCCTTGTACGCCGACGTGCTGGACACGTTGAGGATCGAGCCCCTGCTCTCCTGCCGGCGTGGGAGACCGAGCCGGTCGTGGTCCACGCGCTCTACCGCGCCGCGCCGCGTACCTCGAGATGGAGCGGGGCTCCCGCGCCTGAACGACGAAGCCCCCGCTGCGCGGGGCAGCGAGGGCTTCGGGGCGCGCGCGCCGTGGGCGCGGTTACTTCTTCGCTTCGGCGGCGAGCTTGGCCTTGTAGGCCTTGATCATCTCGTCCTGCTCCTGGCGCGGGACGACGGAGTACTTCGCGAACTCCATCGTGAACGTGCCCTTGCCCTGCGTGGCAGAGCGGAGGTCGGTCGAGTAGCCGAACATCGTCGTGAGCGGGACCTCGGCGACGACGTTGACGGTGTCGCCCGCGATCGTCTCGAGGATGACGCCGCGGCGCTGGTTGACCTGACCGACGACGGCGCCCTGGAACTCGGTCGGCGCGTCGATCTCGACCTTCATGATCGGCTCGAGGATGGTCGCGCCGGCCTTGTCGTAGGCCTCGCGGAAGCCCATCATCGCGGCGGTCTTGAAGGCCATTTCGGAGGAGTCGACGGCGTGGCTCGCGCCGTCGTTCACGCAGCAGCGGATGCCGACGACGGGGAAGCCGATGAGGCCGCCCTTCTTGATCGCCTCCTTGAAGCCCTTGTCGCACGAGGGGATGTACTCGCGCGGGATCGCGCCGCCGACGACGTCGTCGACGAACTCGTAGGTCTCGACCGCGTCCTGCGGGAGCGGCTCGATGTAGCCCATGACCTTCGCGTACTGACCCGAGCCGCCGGTCTGCTTCTTGTGCGTGTAGTTCATGTCCGCCTTGCGCGAGATCGACTCGCGGTAGGCGACCTGCGGCTTGCCGGCGATGACCTCGCAGTTGTACTCGCGCTTCATGCGCTCGATGTAGATGTCGAGGTGGAGCTCGCCCATGCCCGAGATGATGGTCTGCTGGGACTCTTCATCTTGATGCACGCGGAAGGTGGGGTCCTCCTTCGTGAAGCGGTTCAGCGCCTTCGAGAAGTTCGTCTCCGCGCCGCGGTCCTTCGGCGCCACCGCGAGCGAGATGACGGCGGCCGGGACGTGCATCGAGGTCAGGGTGTAGTTGACCTTGCCGTCGGTGAACGTCTCGCCCGAGCTCGCCTCGACGCCGTAGAAGGCGACGATGTCGCCGGCCTCGGCGACCTGGATCTCCTCGCGATCGTCCGAGTGCATGCGGAACATGCGCGGGACGCGGACCTTGCGGTTCTCGTTCGAGGTGTTGAAGATCGTGTCGCCGCTCGCGACCTTGCCCGAGTAGACGCGGAAGTACGTGAGCTGGCCGTACTTGTCCTGCTGGAGCTTGAACGCGAGGCCGACGAACGGGCCGTTCGGATCGTTCTCGAGCGCGACCTTCTCCTCGTTCTTGTCCTGGTCGTGCGCCTCGTTTTTGACCTCGGTCGGGCTCGGGAGGTAGTGGAAGACGCCGTCGAGGAGGAGCTGCACGCCCTTGTTCTTGAAGGCGGAGCCGCACATGACCGGCGTCATCTTGAGCGCGAGGGTCGCGCGGCGGATCGCGGCGCGGATGTCCTCCACCGAGATCGGCTCCTCGGCGAGGAACTTCTCGGCGAGCGTGTCGTCGACGTCGGCGACCTTCTCGATGACGTGCTGGCGGCGCGCGTCGGCGGCGTCCTTGTACTCGGCCGGGATGTCGACCTCCTTGATGATCTCGCCGTCGTTGCCCTCGAAGAAGAAGGCCTTCATCAGGATCGGGTCGATGATGCCCTTGAACTCGTGCTCGGCGCCCATCGGGAGCTGGATCATCACCGCGTGATGACCGAGCTTCTCGCGCAGCATGTCGGCGACCTTCTCGTAGTTGGCGCCGGGGTTGTCCATCTTGTTGACGAAGGCGATGCGCGGCACGTGGTACCGCTTCATCTGCTTGTCGACGGTGATCGACTGGCTCTGGACGCCCTTGCCCGAGTCGAGGACGAGGATCGCGCCGTCGAGGACGCGGAGCGCGCGCTCGACCTCGATCGTGAAGTCGACGTGGCCTGGCGTGTCGATGATGTTGATGTTGATCGGCTCGAGCTGCTTCTGCGAGCCGGTCCAGACGCAGTACGTGGCGGCGGACTGGATCGTGATGCCCTTCTCACGCTCGAGGTCCATCGAGTCCATCTTGGCGCCGACGCCGTCCTTGCCGCGGACCTCGTGAATCTTGTGGATGCGGCCCGTGTAGAAGAGCACGCGCTCGGTCAGCGTCGTCTTGCCGGAGTCGATATGCGCCGAGATGCCGATGTTGCGGATTCGTTCGAGGGGGATCTTAGCGGCCACGGAAATTCTCTCTGGTTTCGGTAGGAAGGCGTCCGGGGACCCGGAAGCGGGCGTCCTGTACCACCGCTAGGGCGCGGGCGGAGCGAAAATCACCGGGTAGACCACCACCACGACGCCGCCCTCCGGCTGCGGAAAGCTGAGGTTGGCGAAGCCGCGCAGCACGCACGACTGGACCGCCTTGTCGGGGAGGTCGGTCACCGGATCGATCGTCGGGTTCGTCACCGCTCCGCTCCCGTCGATCGTGAGCTTCACCGCGATGCGCCCGGCGAGGTTGGGGTTCGAGCGGAGCCCGTTCTCGTAGCAGAGACGGAAGCGCCCGAAGTTCTGGCGCACGATGCGCTGGATGACCTCCGGCGGAAGCCGGCCCGTGACCGTGACCGCGCCGTGGCGAAGCGTGGGCGCCTTCGTGTTCGATGGAACGGGGCCGCCCGAGCCGGTGCCGGGGATGCCGGGGTCGAGCGACGACGACGACGATGAAGGCGCGGCTCCGCTCGACGAGTCGACGAAACCTCCCGGCGACGGCGGCGTGCAGAGCGGATCGCCGTGCGGGCACGGCAGCGCGCGCGGCTCGGCCGTCGGCTCGGGTGCGGGTGCGGGCGGCGGCGTTGACGGTGATGGTGCGGGCGATGGTGCGGGCGCGGGGGCGGGGGCGTTCGACGGCGGGACCACGACGGCGGGCGGCGGCGGATCGCTCGCGCACGCGGCGAGGGCGGAGAGGAAGAAGGAGAGGCGCGGCGACGGCATCGAGCGAGGGTAGAAACATCGAGATTTCCGGGCGATACCAAATCGTGTGGACAATGTCGCAGGGTGTGCGAAACCCCATGACGCCATGCGTCTTCTCCGCGTCCTTCCTCTACTTCTTCCGACCGCGCTCGCGGGCGCGAACCATCGCTTCTCCTTCTGAGGCCGCATGCGCGTCGCGCTCGTCTACCCGCCGACCTGCGATCCGACCGCGCCGTACCTCGCGGTGCCGATGCTCACGGGGTTCCTCCGCGCCCACGGCGTGGAGGTGCTGCCGATCGACGCGAACATCGAGGCGTTCGATCGGCTCCTCGGCCCGGAGTCGCTCGGCGCGCTCCGCGATCGCCTCGAAGCGCGGCTCCGCGAGCTCGACGCCCGCCGCTCGCTCACGCACGTCGAGCAGCTCGAGTACGCCGCGCTCGTGCGCGCTCGCGGCGAAGCCCACGCCGTGCCCGACGGCATCGCGCGCGCGAAGGACACGCTCCGCGACGAAGCCCGCTTCCACGATCCCGACGCGTACGCCGCCGCGGTCGCGACGATCGACGCCGCGCTCCGCGTCGTCTCCGCCGTTCACCATCCGCTCCACCTCGACTTCACCGCGTACCGGACGCCGTTCGGGCTCACGACGATGGACGAGATCGCCCGCGCCGCGACGCCGGACGCCGATCCGTTCGACGACTACGTCACGAACGTCCTCGTTCCGCGCCTCGCGGCCGCGGAGGTGGGGCTCGTCGGGCTCTCGGTGTGCTTCCCGGGGCAGCTCCAGCCCGCCTACGCGTTCGCGCTCAAGATCAAGCGCGCGCTCCCCCACGTCCACGTCACGTGCGGCGGCCCCGGCGTCACGCAGATGCTCATCCGCCTCGAAGGCCGCCGCCTCGCGGGCGCGCTCGGCCCGTTCGACACGGCGTGCGTGTACGAAGGCGAGCACACGCTCCTCGCCCTCGTCCGCGCGCTGGAGCAGGACAAGCCGCTCCGCGAGTGCACGAACGTCGTCGTCCGCGATCGCCTGATGGGCGCGCGCTGGCTCGCCGGGCACGGCATGGAAGACCTGAAGGCGCTGCCGCCGCCGGACTTCGACGGCCTCCCGCTCGATCGCTACCTCTCGCCGCGCCTCGTCCTCCCCTACGACCCCACGCGCGGCTGCTATTGGGGCAAATGCACCTTTTGCCATTACGGCCTCGCCGAGATCGGGACTGCCGCTTATCGCGAGCGCGACGTCGCCGCGATTACCGATCATCTCCGCGCCCTCGCGACGAAACACGGCACGCGCCATTTCTATTTTTCGCAGGACTCCGTCGCGCCGAAGACGCTGATCAAGCTCGCGCAGGCGATCGTCGACGCCGGCCTCGACGTCCGCTGGGCGACGGACCTGAAGCCGGAGAAGTACCTCACGCAGGAGCGCGCCGACGTCCTCCGCCGCGCCGGCGCGGTCGCGTGTGCGCTCGGCGTCGAGTCGGGCTCGCCGCGCGTGCTGAAGCTGATCGACAAGGGCGCCCCGATCGAGGTCGTCTCCGACGTGGTCGATCGCCTCGGCGCCGCCGGCATCGCGCCGGAGGCGATGTGCTTCACCGAGTTCCCGACCGAGACACACGAGGAGGCGCTCGACACGCTCGACTTCATCGACGAGCGGCGCGACCGCCTCGCGGTGTACATCGTCGGCGAGTTCGGCCTCACCCACGGCTCGCTCGTCGCGCAGGACCCGCGCCGCTTCGGCATCCGCGAGACGTGGGAGCTCGAGGGAGACCAGCTCGGCCTCGGCCTCTTCTTCGCGCCGGAGCATCCGTGGAAGACGGACGACGAGCGCGCCGACGTCGACGATCGGCTCGCCGAGCTCTCGTCCGGCTGGCTCCTCCGCGCGTATCCGTGGGCGGGAGCGGTGTCGACCGCGCACACGATCCTCTACTACGACCGCTTCGGCCCCACCGTCTTCCGCGACCTCGCCGCGCGCGGCGTGCGCGAGGAGGTCCTCGGCTCGAAGCGCCCGTTCGAGGCGAGCCTCCGCTTCGATCCGCGCGCCTGCGAGCGCGCGGAGCAACGCGACGGCGCGATCTGGGCGGAGCTCGTGAACGATCGCCGCGTCGTCGGTCGCGCGCCCTACGAGGAGCTCGCCGCGCGCGCGCCGGCGCTGCGTCCGAAGCCGCTGCGCCTCTTCTTCTCGTTCTCCGCCGACGGCGGCGCCCCGACCGTGGTCAAGGGGCGCCGCCCGTCCCACGCGGCGAACGCGACGGGGACGTGAGCCTCAGCTCGCTCAGCTCGCGAGGACGAGCACGAGCACGAGGAGGAACGTGATCGCGGTGGAGCCGACGACCGCGATCAGCGTCGAGCGCCCGATCGGCTGCGGCGGCGGCGGCTGGCGGACGGGGCGAGCGAGCGCCCAGACGAGCGCGCCGAGCGCGATGACGAGGAGGACCTTGTCGATCGGGAACGGCGGCGCGACGTGCCTCTCCGCCGCGATCCGCTCCGCCTCGACCGCCACGCCGCGCATCCAGAGATCGGTGCGAATCGCCCACTCGATCCGAAACGCGATGAAGTAGAGAACACCGGCGATCCCCAGCGTCCCCGCCAGCTGCCCCACCGTGCGCAGCCGGCTCCGCGATCCGAAATGCGCGCGGAACGCGTCGATCGCCGCCCGCGCCGACAGCACCGCCGCGACCGCATAAGCGATCAGCGCCGGGACCCACGCGAGCCAATGCACGCCGCGCGCCCCGAGCCACCGCGCGGTGCGGCCGGGATCGTAGAGGTCGTGAAAGCCACCGTTGACGGCATATCCGAGTTGCCCGATGAGGAAGAAGAAGGCGACGAGCGCGAGGAGCAGCTTCGGCATCGGCGCGAGCCCGGGCCGGCGCCGGAGGTAGAGCCCCGCCGCGAGCCCCACCGCGCTCGTCACCGCGAGCCCGGCCCAATCGCAGAGGATGACCCGCTCGAACGTCCATCGGTCGCAGATCACGCGGTGCACCTGCCCGTGCCCGAAGAACGTCAGCGCATACGCGTCAATCCCGCACCCGAGGACCACCGCGACGAGCGCGTGCCCGGCGAACTCGTGCAGCAGGAGCCCGACCGCGTGCATGGTAAATCCCCACGCGAAGAACAAAGCGATCGGCGCCACCCAACGCATCGACCACCCTCGCTCGCCGTTCGTCTTCTCCAACGCCACGAGCGTACCGCTACATGTCGACGTACGAGGTGCGGTTCAGATCGTGAAACTGCATCCCGAAGTGATCGAGGAGCTCCTCGAACACCTTGAAGCCGTTCTTCGTGATGAACTGAAGCTCGTTCTCGTGAATCGGGACGAGCTGGAGGAACCACAGCCGCTTGTCCGCGACGTCGGCTTTGTAAAAGTCGCGCTGCCACAGATACGGATATACGACGAGCGCGTGGGGCATGCGGCTCGCGGGGGCGCCGAGCCCTGCGTGCGCGACCGCGTGCTGGTACACGGTCCCGGGCTTCGGCAATTGGTTGCTCGTGACGACGCTGTCGGCGACGAACACCTGAATGCGCTCGAAGCTCCAGTCGTCCGTGCGGTACCCCTGAATCAGCTCGATGCGGTCCGGGAAGTTGCTCGTCTCGAACGACTCGTGGGCGAGCCCATAAGACAGCGCGGTCCTGAACCCGGGCGACGGATACCCGTCGACCCGCTGGATGCCGAGCTTTCGCGCCGGATCCCCCGGGAGGGGATGGTTGGCATACGTGATCGGAAAACGCCCTTTGACGGGCAGCTCGAGCTGGTCCGCCACTGCATCCATCTCTTGAGCCGTCAGTCGAGCCATCGATAGGTAAACCTCTGGTGCCGCATCCTAGCATTCGCCGGGCTGGCTTCCCTGGAAGACCGCCGTAGTCTCGGTGGCTGTGCGTGCGGTCGTGGTGGTGCTGATGATGACGGTTGGCTGTCGTGGGACGGCGCCGCCTCCACCTGCGCCTGCGAGCGAGGACGCTACGCCGGTCGCGACGGCGTCGTCGTCGCCCGAGGCTGTCGTGGTCGCTGATGCAGCGGCGGAGGAGACGCCGCTGCCTTCGCGGGCGCGGCTGCTCGCGCCGGCGCGTGGCACGGCGGTGCGGGGGTTCGTGGCGATGAGCGGCGGGGCCGGGGCGCACGTGGTGTACGCGGTGCCGGGGCCAGAAGAGGCGGCGGCGGAGCAGCCCGTCTTGGTGGCGTCGTTGACGAAGATGTGGGTCGCGGTCGCGGTGTTGCGGCTCGCCGCGCGGAAGGAGCTGTCGCTCGACGACGAGGTGCGCGCGCTGCTGCCCGCGCTCGCGAAGAAGGCCTGGGCCGACAGCACGGTGCGTGAGCTCTTGCACCACGTCTCGCGCGTTCCGGAATTCGACGATCGCGACGGATTCTATTCCAAGTCCGACATCGACTTTACCGATCCCGCGCCCGTACTCGCCAAACACATCGGCGCCGGAACGGAGAAACGCGGGGTCTGGAAATACCGCAATTCGGAGTTCGCGTTATTGGGCGCGATCTTGCAGGAGCGGCGGGCCAAGCCGGTCGCGAGCGTGCTGGAGGAGGAGGTATTTGCTCCCGCGACGATGCGCCATGCCGGCGTCCTCGTGCGCGGCAAGCCGGCCGGTCTCGATCTCGGGCCGATGGGGAGGGTGCGGCCGCACAACTTCTTCACCGCCGGGAACGGGTACGCGAGCGCGAGCGACCTCCTCGCGTTCTTCGATGCGCTCGACGCCGGGACCTTGCTCGACGAGCCGTCGCGTGCGCTCTTGTTCGAGGCGGACGCGAAGAACAACCACGCCGCGGCGGGATGTTGGGCATTTCCGTTCGCCGGGGCGGAGGCAGGGCCGACGCTGCTCGTCGAACGTCCCGGCAGCTTCGGGAACGTCCGCCTCGAGACGCTCTACTTCCCTGCCCTTCATCGCGCGATCGTGCTCTGGTCGCAGGCGCCGGTCGACCTCGGGCGGCCCCGGACGAACGGGAGCATCGCGGCGGCGCTGGCGCGGGCGGCGCTGGAGTGAGTCACTCCTGGAACGCGGTCACGATGCGCCCCACCGCGTCGCGCGAGACCGGGCGCTCGAGGATGCGCGGCCGGCGGCTCGGCGGAGCGGACGGCGGCATCGCGTCGGGTCCGACGATGAGCACGGTGCGGCTCTTCAGCGCCGGCTGGAGCCGCCAGAGGACGCGGTAGAACGGCTCGCCTTCGCCGCGCATCGAGGCGCTCACGACCAGGACGTCGACCGCGCGCGTCACCACGTGCTCGAACGCCTCCATCGTCGTCGACGCGAGCGCGATGTCGGCGTGCGGATGCGCCGCCGACGCGGAGAAGAGGATCTTCGTCGACGTGTCGTCGTCCACCACGAGCACGGCGAGGCGGCGGTACGCGACCTTCCGCGCCTTCGACGGCGGGCCCTCCGTCGCGGCGGCAGAGACGTCGGCGACGGCCACCTGCGCCGCGGCCGGTGGATACGCGCGCACGACGACGCGTCGGACCGCGGCCTGCTCGAGCGGCAGCGCGAGGACGGGGCTCTCGCGGCCGATCTTCGCGAGCTCCTCCGCGACGAAGGCGGCGTCGAGCGCGGGGACGAGCACGACGACGCGATCGGCCGCGAGCATGTCGATACGCGCGAGCGACGCGAGGAACCCGGTCGGATGGAGCGCCGACGACGCGCTGCACACGACGAGATGGAATCGCTCCGCGAGCACACGCTCCGCCGCGTCGTCCGCCGCCGCGACGAGGAGCTCGCCCGCGGCGCCGCCGAGCGGCTCGCGAAAGGCGCGCACCTGCTCGGCGTCGAGATCGACGAAGAGAACGCGAAGCGACTCGTCCACCGTGGCAATCGCAGCGACACGCCGCAACGGCGCCGCCGCTACTGCGGCCGCGGGCGGCGCGGGCGGGGCCGACGCCGCGGGGGGCGCGGGCGGCGCGGGCGAGGCCGATGAGGTCGTCGCGACGAGCGCGAGGACGCGCTGACGGAGGCGCCAGCGCAAGAGCGGTCGCTCGAGGATGCGCTCGGTGCCCTGGAGTCGCCATCGCGCGTCGACCAGCTGCGCGCGCGCCGCGACGACGAGCACGCGCTGCGCCGTCTCGATCGGCAGCGCGGCGAGGAGCCCGTGCTCGCCGAAGGCACGCCCCGCGTCGCAGAGGATCGCGTCGAACGGCCTCGCGCGCGCGAGCCCCACCGCGGTGAGCACGTCGGAGCAGGTCGCCGGCTCGACGTCGAACACCTCGCGCACGGCCCACAGATCGCGCTCGGTGCCGTCGACGATCAGAAGCTCGAGGGCGCGCCTGCTCGGCGTGGCCACGCGTTCGGACGACGGCGCCGCGAAGACGAACGGCGGCGCGAGGTCGAACGGCGGGGCTGGCGGAACGCGGGCGCGCGCGCTCTGGCGATCGGCGTGCGACAGGACCAGCGGCCGGAGACGACCGATCAGCCCCGGCGGCGCGTCGTCATGGAAGAGGAGAATGCGCTCGCACTCGGCGTGCGTGACGACACGCAGGAGCGCGTAGTGCGCCGACGCGAGGACGCGCGTGCTCTGTTCGACGTGAACGACGAAGTCGAGCGGGACCCGGCCCGGCTCGACCGCATAGACCCCGCGTACCCCCGCGACCGACTCGAGGACGAACGCGACGTCCATCTGGCGCGGGGTCATCACGCGATCGTAGCCAATTCGTGAAGCCGCGCACCGCGGGCGGAAGGGCCCGCCGCGCGCGCATCTCGCGATCGGAGCCAATTCGTGAAGACGTGCGCGGAAGGGAGTAGACAGGAGTCATGCTCGAGGCGGTCGACGAAGCCGAGGCGGTCCGCATCCTCGCGGCCGAGTCGGGCGACGAGGGGGACCTCGCCGACGTCGCCGCGCTCCTCGGCCGCGAGCGCGCGGTGCTCACGTGGGCCGGCGGCCTCGCGCGCACGATCGGCTGGGGCCCGCTCCGCCCCCGCCTCGTCGGATGGACGCTGCCCGACGCGCGCTTGCCGTGGCGCGACGAGGTCGACGACGCGATCGCCGCGCTCTCGCCCGAAGACGCCGCCCTCCTCTCCACCCTCGCCGCGTGCGACGCGCCCTTCGCGTGGGACGTGCTCGAGTCCGTCGCGCCCGACACGTCGATCGAGAGCATCTGCCGGCTCGAAGGCGCGCGCCTCGTCACCCGCACGACACGCGCTGGCGTCGTCACGCTCGCCGTCCCCTACTCGGTCCGCGCGTTCCATCACGTCGACGCGAGCCGTACGCCTGCCCCGGACGCAGCAGACCGATGGCTCGACGCGTGGATCCGGCGCGCGATCGAGCTCCGGCCCGCGAGCTACGGCCCTCGTTCACGCGCGACGCTGGCCGAGCTCGCCGCCGCCATCCCGCTCGCGACGCGCGCGCTCTTCGCCGACGCGCCCGAGACACGCGCCCGCGGCCTCACGCTCTGGAACGCCGCCTCCGACGCCCTCTTCTTCGCCGACGCCCTCCCCTTCGACGCCCCCGCCTTCACCCGCGCCATCGAAGTCGCCGACGCCCTCACCGCCAACACCATGACCGCCGACGACGACACGATCGCGCCACCGGGGCCCCAGAAGCGGCCGCACCAGCGGTCGCGCAGCGACCCGCCGTCTCCGGCGGGCCGTGTCTGGGGTGGGGGTGGCGGGGGCAACGCCCCCGACGTTGACCGTGTCTGGGGTGGGGGTGGCGGGGGCAACGCCCCCGACGTTGAGAGCCTGCGCGCGCGGCTCGTCGCGGGGCGCGCGATGCTCGAGCGCGGAGAGCCCGCCGCCGCGAAGGCGCTCGTCGCGGAGGCGATGGCGCTCGCGACGTCGGACGTGCTCGGCGCCGAGGCGCTGCGCGGGGCGGGCTGGGCGGCGCTCGCGCTCACCGACTTCGACGCCGCCCGCGCGGCGTTCGAAGAGGCCCGCCGCCTCACGGCCGACGATCCGCGCGGTCAGGCCGACGCCGCGGCGGGGCTCGGGATCCACGCGCTCCTCGGCGGCGAGCCCGACGCCGCGCGCGCGCTCCTGGAAGAGGCGGTCGCGATCCACGTCGTCATGCGCGACGCGCCGCGCGAAGGAGCGGTCCGCGGGATGATGGAGCTCTTGCCCGACGCGCGCGACGACGCCGCCGACAGCGTCCGGCTCGGGGCGCAGGTCGCCGAGTTCCGCGCGAGCGGGCAGCGCTGGCGTGAGGCGCTCGCCCTCGCCCGGCTCGCGATCGCGGCGCGCGCGCGCGGCGACGCCGAGGCCGAACGGAAGCGGCTCCTCGAAGCACGCGCCGCCGCGATGGTGTCGCGGATGCCGGCCTCCACCGTCGTGCGCGCGATCGTCGAGGCGAGCGAGGCGAGCACCGCCGCGCGGCCGATCGTGGTCGGGCACGACGGACGGAACCTCACCCTGCCGTCGGGCGAGGTGCACGACCTCGCGCGTCACGGCCCCGTGCGCCGCGTCTTGTGGGCGCTCGCCGTCGCGCGGACGGAGCGCCCCGGCGCCGCCATCTCCACCCTCGACATGATCGAGGCGGGCTGGCCCGGCGAGAAGATGCAGCACGAGGCGGCCACGCTGCGCGTCTACACGACGATCCGCCGTCTCCGCGCGCTCGGCCTCTCCGACGCGCTCGTCACGCGCGACGAAGGCTACCTCATCGATCCCGACGTACCGCTCGCGCTCGCCACCTCCTAGAACGTCAGCCCGTGTCAGTGCCGCCCGCGCTCGCGGCGTGACACACGATCGTCATGCAGAGCGCGCTCATCGCCGGCGCCGGCGCCTCCGGGTTCCTCCACGCCCTCGCGCTCCGCTCGGCCGGCGTCCGCATCGCGGCCGTCTTCGATCCCGACCGCGCGAGCGCACGGAACCTCGTCGAGCTCGTCGGCGGTGAGCCGTGCACCTCGCTCGATCGAGCGCTCCGTCACGACGCCGCGATCGCCGCGGTGTGCAGCCCCCCGATCCACCACGTCGCGCAAGCCGCCGCGCTCGCCGACGGGCGCCGCCTCGTCTTCGTCGAGAAGCCGGTCGCGCTCTCGAACGAGGAGCTCGAGCGTCTGCGGACGCTGCCGCGCGTCGTGCCGATCGTGCAGTGGCGATCGGGGCGGAGCGCGTCGGAGCTGCGCGCCGCGATCGAGGCCGGCGTGTTCGGCGCGCGACCGCGCATCCACTGCGAGCTCCGGCTCTGGCGCGACGCCGCCTACTTCGCGCGCCGCGACGCCGCGCGCTGGGGCTGCGGCGCGATGCTGTCGATCGGCATTCACGCGCTCGACCTCGTGCTCTGGATCGCGAACCGCCGCGTCGTCGCGTCGCGCGGGCGCGAAGGGTTCGGCCGCCCTACGATCGACGTCGCGACCGCGGGCGAGATCGCGCTCGAGCTCGAGGGCGGCGCGTCGGCGCGGGTCGCGATCACGCTCGACGAGCCGCGCGCGTGCGACGTGCGCCTCGCGGTCGAAGGCGACGGCACGACCGCCTACCTCCACGCGGCGGAGGCGGACCCGACCGGCACGCCGCTCTCGTGGCGCGGCCCGCGCGCGGTCCGCTACCCCGCCCCCGCCGGCGCGCTCGGGAGCCCGCTCCTCGTGCCGTTCATCCACGAGGCGCTCGCCGCGCCGAGGCCGCTCGCGATCGACGACGTCGCCGCCGCGCACCGGCTCGTGTTCGCGCTCACTTCCCGGTCAGCGCCGACAGACCTTTGCCGCCGACCGGCGTGAAGCGTGTGCCCTCCGGCGCCGACGCGACGAGCGGCATCGTCGTCTGAATGAGCTCGCGCACGCCCGGCATCGACAGCGACGCGCCGTGCGCGCGCTCGTCGCTCCAGATCTCGGTGACGAGCACGGCGTCCGGCTCGGACGACGACGTGTTGACGACGTAGAGCAGGCACGACGGGACGGACTGCATCAGCTCGGCGGCGCGGAGCAGCTTCTGCACGAGCGCATCGCGCTGGCCTTCGACGGCGACGAACTTCCCGAACAAACCGAAGAGCATGCCCACTGCTTTAACACCTCGATACGGGCGGAGCGACCGTCTTCGTCAGGGCGCGGCCGAGCACCTCGGCGGACTCCGCGCCGGACACCGCGACCTTCCCGTCGAAGAGGAAGAACGGAACGCCCGAGATCCCGATCGTGCGCGCCTCCGCCTCGTCCGCGCGCACCGCCTCCGCCCAGCGGTCCTCGGCGAGGCCGGCCTCCACCGCCGACGTGTCGAGGCCGACCTCGCCGGCCAGCTTCACGAGCGCGGCGCGATCGCCGATCCGGACCCCCTCCTTGAAGTTCGCGGCGAAGAGGCGATCGACCATCGCGAGCTGCTTGCCGCTCTCCTTCGCGAAGACGACGAGCTGGTGCGCGGCGAAGGTGTTCGAGGTCCGCGTCTTGTCGAAGCGGTACTCGATCCCGTCGGCGGCGCCGAGCTTCCTGAGCCGGTCGTGCATCGCCTCGAGCTGCGCCGGACCGATCCCGAATTTCTTCTGCAGCATCTCGTTCGTCGAGACGTCGAGGTCGGGATCGCTCTTCGGATCGAGCTCGAAGCTGCGGAAGACCACCTCCACCCGCTCGCTCCCGAAGGCCGCGACCGCCTTCTCGAGCCGCGCACGGCCGAGCCAGCACCACGGACAGATCACGTCCGACCAGACATCGATGCGCACGTCACGTTTCTCGCCCATGGCTCGGTTCGATGCCGGCCGATGGGCTGCCGTTGCGCGCGGCTCGCAGGACGTCGCCCGCCCGCGACTTCGTCGATCGAGCGCGCTCGCGGAGGACCTCGCGCGGCGGGATCGACGGCGCGGCGAGGACGAGCGTGTTCTGGTCGTCGACGACGAAGTCGGCGATCTCCCACCCGCGAAACGCCTCCGCGATACGCGCGCGCACGTCGTCCGAGCCCGCGACCAGATTGGCGATCAGCGCGCCGCTGTCCTTGAGCGCGCTCCGCAACGCGCCGAAGAGCTCGGGGCCGCGGAGCGAAGGCGGAATACCGTGCGCGTCGTAGACGTCGAGCACGACGAGGTCATAAGGGCCAAAGGTCGACTCCTTGACGAACTTGCGCGCGTCCGTCGCGTGGACGGAAATGCGCTTCGTAATGCGGAATCCGAAATACCGATTGGCCGCCGCGATCACCCAAGGATCGTTCTCCACGACGTCGATGCTCACGTCGGGATATGCCGCCTCGAACTGCCGCGGCGCGATGCAGGCGCCGCCGCCGAGGAAGAGGACCTGCTCCGGGCGCGGCTCGAGCAGCATCGCGACGTGGAAGCCGTCGACGTAGCCGGGTCCGGAGTCGAGCGGGTCCCCCACCGCCTGCCGCGACTGCACGAGCTCGCGCCCGTCCTTCCGCAGCACGAGCTCGCGGTAGCGCCCGCGGCGCCGGACGATCACCGCGGTCCCGTTCCGCTCGCCGACGACGACGCTCCGCGACCGCCACGCGAGCCACAGCCGCAGGCCGCCGAGGAGGAGGAACGCGGCGCCGAGCGCGGCGGTCGTGTCGGTCATGGCTCGACCGTACGCGGCGCCTTGCGCGCGATCGACGCGACGACGGCGACGACGACGGCGGCGGAGGTCCCGCCCAGGAACGCCGCCGACGGGCCGAGGTGGTGATAGAGCGAGCCCCAGAGGATGGGCCCGATCGTGCGCGAGAGCGCGCCGGAGGACTGCGCGAACCCGAGCACGGTCCCTTGCTGGCCGGGGCCGGCGTACTGCGAGGCGAGCGACGCGAGCTGCGGATGCGAGAGGCCGACCGCCATCGCGAGGACGACGAGACCGCCGACGAGGACGGTGGAGGACGACGCGAGCGCGATCGCCGCGAGGCCGATCGCGGCGAGGACCCCCGCGCCGGAGAGGACGCTCGGCGACGTCATGCGGCGCGAGATCGGGCCGACGACGCCGAACTGCATCACGAGCGTCACGAGCCCGAAGAGCCCGAACAGATCGCCGACGCGCTCCTTCGTCCATCCGAAGCGCTCGGCGACGAGGAGCGCGAGCGCCGTCTGCAGGGTCGTCATGTAGAGGAACATGAAGAAATAGAGCGTCATCACGATCGCGATCTTCGGGTTCGATCCGAGCGCCTTGAGCGACAGGTGCGGGCGCGCGGTGACGAGGGCGCGCGTGTTCGTCTCCGGGAGGAAGACGAGGACGCCGACGAGCGCGACGAAGGCCATCGCCGCCGCGAAGAGCGGAGGCGCCGCGTCGCCGAGCGTGCTCGCGCGCCCGCCGATCCAGGGGCCGAGCATCACGCCGAGCCCGATGCCGGCGCCGACCTTGCCCATCGCGCGCACGCGCTCCGCGCCCTCCGAGATGTCCGCGATCGCCGCCTGGCACGCGCCGATGTTCCCCGAGGTCACGCCCGCGAGGATGCGCGACGCGAAGAGGAGCCAGAGCGCGTGATGACGGATCGCGAGGGAGAAGAGGATCATCGCGACGGCGTTGGCCGCGAGCGAGATCGCGATCACGCGCCGCCGCCCGTGGCGATCGGACGTGCGGCCGAGGACGGGCATCGCCACGAGCTGCGCCGCCGCGAACGACGCGAAGAGGATCCCCACGACCTGCGGCGAGCCGCCGAGCTCGCCGATGTACGAGGGCAAGAGCGGCAGGATGATCCCGTAGCCCACAAGATCGAGGAAGACGGTGAGCGTCAAAAACGGCAGGATGCGGGCGAGCCGCGGGCGCTCCTCCGCTTCGATCGTCATGCCGCGTCGATTCTCTACTCTTTGCGTCGTCTTCGCCACCGCCTGGAGGAGCTGCCCATGACCGTTCACGGCGTTCGTTTCGTGCTCGACGGAGGCACCACGCTCGTCGGCGCCCTCGACGCGTCTCGGTTCCTCCTCCAGCGTGGGAGCGATGGCGTCTCGCCGGCGCCGCGGCTTCGCGCGAGACGGAGCGCTACACGCTCGGCCCCGCTGCGCCGCGCCGCGTGGAGCGCC
This sequence comes from Labilithrix sp., assembly GCA_019637155.1. Lineage (NCBI taxonomy): Bacteria > Pseudomonadati > Myxococcota > Polyangiales > Labilitrichaceae > Labilithrix > Labilithrix sp. Next base: position 210,404 of record JAHBWE010000017.1, read on the forward strand.
TGGTCGCGAGGCCGATCGCGCCCGCGCTGGCGGAGCGCGCGCGAGAGGCGAACCTCCCGATTCCGCCCGACGTGCGAGCCTTCGTCGGCGCGGTCGACGAGGACCCGACGCTGCGGCGCGCGCTCGCGCAGCTCGGGCTCCACTTCGAGGAGGACGACCTCGAGATCGAGATCGAGATCGAGATCGACGGCTTCGTCCCGCTCTGGAGCAACGGCTATGGCGACGGCTACGGCGGCCTCACGAAGGACGGCCTCGCGTACCTGCGCGTCGACGAGCGCGGGGTCGAGCCGCTGCCTCCCATCGTCGAGCACGTCCGCGCGACGGCGACCGCGGCGGACGAGCAGGCGACCGCCGAGGTCGTCCTCGCCGCGCTCGTCACTCTGCGACCCAGAGCTTGATCGTCGTGCCGAGCGTCGTGAAGAGGACGATCGCGTCGTCGTCGACCGGGCTGACGGCGAGGGTGAGGTTCCAGACCGGGTTCGCGGGATCGAGGTCGGCGACGTCGTGGCGCGCGAGGTCCGGGCCGAAGTAGGCAAGCGTCTGCTTCTCGAGCGCGCCTTCCTTGCTCTGCTTGTTGATGAGGGCGACGCGGACGGGCTGCCCGGCGCGGTCGAAGGCCTGCGCCGCTTGGTTGGCCATCGGGTACACCGCGTGCTCCCAAGCCCCGAGGGGCGGTTGATCGACGGACTCGTCGAAGTACGCGCGATGGATCCACTCTCCATCAGACCGGCGATGAACGGCGTCGAGGCTGCCGTGACCGCCATGCGCCAGCAGCGTGACGTGCGGAGTCCCGTCCACGGCGACGCCCATCATCGACGGGTTGGGGTAGCCGGGATCGGGCACGAGCTCGCCGGGTCCGAACTGCCCGGAGCCGGGCTCGAGCTCGGTGGCGTGGCTCAGGGTCACGCCGCCGGCGCAGAAGACGTGCGCTCGTCCGGACGCGTCGTGATCGATCTTGAGCTGCTTCCGCGTCGTCCAATCGCCGGCAGCGTCGCCCGTGCACGCGACGGCGACCTCGGATCCGAACACGCTCGCGCCGGGAGCGGTGGCGCGGTAGCGGATCTCGTCGAGCTTCGTCGCGTTCGGATCGGCGGACCAGTACGCGACCTGCAGCCGGCCGCGGCTCGCCCCGAGCGCGAGGTCGTAGGTGTGCTTCCCCTGCGCGACGATCGTCGGGCCCGCGGGCTGGGACGTTCCGTTGATCGCCTGGAGCGCCATCAAGGTGTGGACCCGCTCGCCGGCGAGATCGGCGTCGAGCTCGAACGCGACGGAGACGTTGCGGTCCTCGTCGACCGCGATCGCGGTCTGCTGGAGCGCAACCCACGCCGGATGGGGATCGTGGCCCATGCTCGCGAGCAGCTCCGCGGTGGACGCGAGCTTCTTCGTCGTCCAGCGACGCTCTCCCTGGCTCGCGTTCGTCACGTACCAGACGTCGTCGCCGTTCCTCACGACGGCATGAACGCCCCCCGCCCTGTCCACCGCGCTCGCGACGAGCCCGAGCCCGTCTCCGCTCATGAGCTCCTTCACGCGCGGGACGGAGAACTGGCTCTCGGCGGTCACCTCCGCCGGTGGGGCCGACGCGCTGCAGGCGAGCGCGCCCGACGAGAGACCGAAGACCAGGAGAGCCGGCGAAAGATGGTGGCGCATGCCGAGACCTGGTGCACAACGTGCGCCACTTACCTACATGCAATTTGCTCGCATTTTTGGCGGATCGTCGGCGAGTCGTGGAGCGCGACCGCCTCGGTTTGGGGCGCGCTATCGTGCCGGGCGCGGTGCGTGCGCTCCTTCCTCTCGTCCTGCTCGCGGCGTGCGCCGAGCCGAGGGCCGTCGCGATCGCGCCGGTGCCTTCGGCGGCGCCCCTCGAGATCGCGCCGATCGACGCGGGCGCGTCGCGCGCGGACGCGGCGCCGAGCGCGCCACCGCCGAGCTGCGCGCGCACGCCGTGCCTCGTGGCGTCGAACGTCGAGCTCTACACGATCGCGCGGCGGGAGCTCTTCATGGTGCGGGAGTACGCGGCCCGGACGGCGCTCGTTCGGCACGGCCTCGACGATGGGATCGACGCCGAGCTCGTCACCGATCTCCGTCCGGCGCTGAACGATTCGATCGTCGCGCTGGAGGTCGACGCGGACAGCGTCGCGATCGCGACGAGCTTCGACGTCCTCCTCGTCGATCGCGCTCGCAAGGCGTCCGTCCCCCTCTTTCACGACTCCTGGGCTATCACCGACGTCGCCCTCGACCCGACGTCGCTCTTCGTCCTCACGCGCGACTGCGCCGTGAAGAAGGTCGCGCGCGCCGGCGGCTCGCCGATCGTCCTCGCGCGCGGGACCGGCAAGTCCTGCATGGGGCTCTCGTTACGGCTCGACGGCGACGACGTGCTCTTCTCCAGCGAGCACACGATCTCGGCGGTCCCTCGCGCCGGCGGCGCGGTACGGACGCTCGCGACGCTGCAGCCGGACTCCACGATCCTCGACATCGTGCCGAACGGCGCGTTCGTCTACGCGCTGGCGATGACGTCGCGCGGCTCGGTCCTCGTGCGCGTGCCGAGGAGCGGCGGGCGGGCCACGGACGTCGCACCGGCCGGCATGGCGACCTCCACCCACGCCTTGGCGGTCGACGAGCAGCGCGCCTTCTGGCTCGAGATCCGCGGCCCAGGGTACGCGCTGATGAGCGCGCCCAAGGACGGCGGCGAGCCCATCGTGGTCCGCCGCGGCGCCGGCTCCATATCGAGCCTGACATCCGCACCCGACGGCCTCTACTTCCTCGTCCACACCCCCCGCAACGACCTGATGCGACTCGACAACCCCTGACCGGCTCAGCAGATCGCGCCGCGCGGGATGCAGGCGAGCTGGCCCCAGCAGAACTGGCAGCTCTGGCCGTCGCTGCAGACGTCGTCGCCGCACTGATCGTCGTTCTTCGGGGGGAACGGGAAGTCCGGCATCCGCACGACCTCGACGGTGATGCTGAAGGTCTTCGCGGCGGGAGCGTCCGCCGACTCCCACGGGCGGCGGTACTCGAGCGTGAGCGCGTGCTTGCCGATCTTCGACATGACCGGCGCGCCCGTCACGTCCGTGACCGGGTTCGTGTGCCACTTGAAGACGGCGGTGCCGCCCGAGCCGACCGGCGGGGCGATCGGCAGACCGGTGGGCTCGCCCTCGAGCGTCGGACGACCGCGCGTCGCGGCGGTCTCGTAGGTCGACGCGTACGGATACGCGAAGGTGCGGTTGGTCCGCGTGACCTTCCACTGGTAGCCCGTCGTCGCGTTGGCGGGGAGACGGAGCACGAAGTCCTGCCCCTCGTAGACGCGAACGGTCTTGCCCTCGTCGGCGTCGGTCGCGATCTCCTCGGCCGCGACGGAGAGCTCGTTCTCGCTGGCCGCGGGGGCCTCTTCGCCGCTGTCCGCAGAGCAGCCGACGGTGGAGAGAGCGAGAGCGAAGGTGCCGAGAGCGACGATGGAAAGAAGACGCATGACGATGACTCCTCAGGTGGGGCCTTGGTGACCATGTGGTTTTGACTCCTACACGCCGATTGTCGAGCGGTTTTTTCGAGAATATTTTGCGTCTCCGTGAGTCCTCCTTCGCCAGCCGGCCCATCCACGTCGCCGCGATCCGGCGGATGTCCGAAGGCCGAGCTCCCTACTCCCGCGTGGATCCATCTTCGTCGGGAGGGCCCGCGCGGAACGTGATCTGGAGCGTCACGTTGGTCTCGCGCGCGATCTCGACGACCTGCCTCCGCTGGCGGACGCTACGGAGGACGCAGCTCGGAAGGTCGACTGCTCCGGCGTCGGCGCTCACGCCGTCCGCGGTCGAGATGTAGCCCTCGGCGTCGACGACGAGGTGCAACACCACCGTCGCCACGTCGAGGGTTGGAGCCGACCTCCGCGCGTCGAGATAACAACGTCGAAGGGCGCGATCGCGCGTGAGGTCGCGAGCGCCGGAGTCCGGAGGAACGAAGCCGCCCGGCTTCGCCTCGAACGAGAGGTCCACCGTCGGCGTGGGACGCGCGTCGGGATCCTCGAGCACGTAGCCCGGATCCTTCCCCCGCAAGACGTCGAACACCCTCTCTTCACGTTCGGCCGTCGTGTACGGACGCATCAGCGCCTCCGCGTCGAAGGGCTCGGCGGCGGACGACGCCGCCGGAGCTCCAGCGTCGGTCGCCTCGGTGCGCCGGCATCCGAGCAGCCCGAGCGCGAGGACGAACCCGCGCCGACGAAGGAGCGCGATCGCCGCGAGCGCGAAGACCCATCCGCCGCCGCCCGCGGCTCCGGGCGCGGTCGCGCACGAGGCGGAGCGTTTCTTCTGCTCTTCGTCGGCCGCCTCGTCGAGCTGCCGCCGCGTGTACTTCATCCTCTGGAGCACGTCGCCCTCACCGCCGGCGAGCGCGGGATCGAGCACGCCGAGGAGCACGCGATGCGCGTCCTCGTCCGCGCGCGTGAACGTCTCGTCGTTGAACAGGTTCACGAGGACGACGTCGCCGTATCCTTCTCGCGACGACTTCAAATCGCGGAACGGCTGCACCCAGAGCTTCGGCGCGCGCGGCACGATCGCGGCGAGGTCGGGGCCCAGCGCGAGGGCGACGTCCTCCGGCGTGACCTCGGGTTGCCAGCTGTACGACCACGGCCGGCGCCATCCGACGGCCTTCCCCGGCCCCGCGTCCTTCGTGCAGCGCGCGACGTCGATCATCCGATCGCGCGTGATCGTCCACCCGAGGAGCGTGCGCGGGCGAAGGAGGTCCATCCCCTTCGGATGCGTCGCGTCCATGTACGGGTAGTACGGCTTCGGCGTCTTGAAGCGGATCCGCACCGTCTCGCTCGTCATGCTCTTCGTCGCGGAGGCGGGCGCGTCGTACTTGAACGCGACGAAGAAGAACTTCAGCCTGACGTAGTGCTCGAGCCAGGAGCGCGCCTCCGTCGGGATCACGAAGCCGTTGTCGCCGAGCCACTCGTCGAACGCCCCCGCCTCCGAGGCCTGGAGCGTGAACGCGGTGAAGCTCCCGATCTTCTGCTGCGCGAGGACCTCCACCGGCTCGGCGTCCGGCTTGGCCGCCGACGCGCCCCCTCCCCCGAGGCCCGGCACGTGTTTCATCGGCGGCGGGGCCTTGTAGGGGACGTAGGGCATCCGCTGCTGCAGCCGGTCGAACGGCGGATCCTTCACCGCGAAGACCTCGGGCTTCGTCGGCGTGGGGACGACGAAGCCGAAGCCCTGCGCGGCGCGCTCGAAGCGAGCCTCGCGCACGAAGTCCTCCTCCTTCGTCTCTCGATCCCAGACGAGGAGCGTGCGCTCGACGCTCAGGTACGGCGTCTTGAGCGTGTCCTCCGTGCTCTCGGCCGAAGGCCGCGTGAACATCCCGCACGCCTTCGCGTCGGGCGGGAGGAACACGGTGAACGAGACCACGAGGACCGCGAAGCCGATGAGACGGAGCACGCCCGCACGATAGATCACCGAGTCCGGCGCGGCACGGATTGGCACAGCCGCGAGCGCGCGATCGCCGGCAATTGTAGGCACCGCGAGGTGGCACCGCCCTTGCGGAAGACGGACCATCATGCGTCGCTTCCCTACCCTGCTCGCCGTCCCCGTCTCCCTCGCCGCGTTCTACATCGGCTGCGCCGGCGGAGAGTCCCGAGGCCCATCCACCTTCGAAGAAGCCCAGGCGGACTACCAGCGCTGCCTCGACGACGAGCGGACACGGCTCGGTCAGTCGGCGAGCAACGGCGCGAGCGGCGAGGACCCCAAGGGCCCGTTCGGCGCGCATCTCATCGCGACCGACACGACCACCGTCGCGAACGCGATGCGCGAGAACCTCAAGGGCTCCGTGCGCGTCAGCGTCGAGCGCGACCGCGTCGCTCGGATCGCGACGGTGCGCTGCGCTTCGCTGAAGCCGGACCCGGAGCGCTGGGCGACGGGCGACGGGCGACGGCTGGTCGGCGGACGCCGGAGCCTTCTCGTCGTCGACCTCCGGCGCGCCGGCCAGAGGGTCCGCTCCGCCGGCGGCCGAGAGCGCGAAGCAGGCGTCGGGCACCAACAACCAAGTCGCCGGCGTCGACGAGGCCGACTTCGTCAAAAACGACAACAAGTATATTTACGTCGTCAACGGCTCGCACTTCCGCATCGTCGACGCCTTCCCCGGCTCGAACATGCACCAGATCGCCGACGTGACGGTGCCCGGGACGGCGAAGAAGCTCTTCGTCGAAGGCACGCGCGCCGTCATCTACTCGTCCATCCCGCGCCAGAGCGGCGGCTACGACCCGTACGGCGGGAGCGGCGGCGAGTGCACGTACGGCTACGACGGCTGCGTCCCGTCCGGCGACGGCACCGAGACCGAAATATCGATCTTCGACATCTCCACCCTCTCCGCGCCGCGGCTCGTGCGGAGCATCCACTCGTCGAGCTCGCTCATCGCCGCGCGTCGGGTCGGCAAGGCGATCCACACCGTCCTCGGGCAGCCGTCCCCGTTCTCGGGCGCCGGCACGTACGTCTACGTCGACCTGCCCGAGGACGCGACCGAGGCCGCGGTCAACGCCGCGTACGGCCGCGCCCTCGACCAGCGCCTCCGCGAGATCGACGCGCAGAAGATCGAGGGCCAGCTCCTCCCGAGCTGGAGCGACAGCGCGGGCGCGCCGATCGAGACGGGCCTCTACACGTCGAGCATGCCCGACGGCACGGCGCTGACGAGCGTGCTCTCCGTCGACATGACGACGGCGGACAAGCTCTCGATCGCGTCGGTCATCAGCCGCCCCGGCTGGGTCTACGCGTCGTCGGAGGCGCTCTACATGGCCGTGCCGCACCAGCAGATCTCCGGCTGGGGCTGGTACGAAGGCCGCTCCGAGAAGGAGCTCTCCACCATCCACAAGTTCGCCGTCGGCGCGGACGCGCGCGCCACCTCGTACGTCGGGTCGGGCTTCGTGAAGGGCCGCGTCCTGAACCAGCTCGCGATGGACGAGGACAAGGGCTTCCTCCGCGTCGCGACGACGACGGGCCACCTCCCCTCCCCCAACGCGCACAATACGATCTCGATCCTCGAGACGAAGAACGGCGAGCTCGTCGAGACCGGCAAAATCGATAACGTCGCGCCGTCGGAGGACATCCGCTCCGTGCGCTTCGACGGCGACCGCGGCTACATCGTCACGTTCAAGAAGACCGACCCCCTCTTCGTCTTCGACCTCGCCGATCCGCGCGCGCCGAAGACGCTCGGCGAGCTGAAGATCCCGGGGTTCTCGACCTACATCCACATGATGGACCCGACCCACCTCCTCACGATCGGGTACGACGCGGCGGACCACGGCGACTTCGCCTACTTCACCGGCGTGCTCCTCCAGATCTTCGACGTGTCGAACCCGACCGATCCGAGGCTCACGCACAAGGAGGTCATCGGCACGCGCGGCTCGAGCTCGGAGGCGCTCACGAACCACCTCGCCTTCACCTACTTCGCGCCGAAGAACCTCCTCGCGCTGCCGATGACGGTCTGCGAGGGCGGCGACACGAACGGCGGCTACGGCACGCAGATGACGTTCAGCGGCCTCATGGTCTACGACGTCACCGCGCAGGGCGGCTTCAAGCTCCGCGGCAAGGTCGCGCACCCGAGCGCCGTCGACGAGCAGCAGTACGGCAGCGTCAACACCTGGGGCTACTACGACTCCGCCTGCTCGAACTGGTGGAGCAACGCGAAGAGCGAAGTGAAGCGCAGCATCGTGATGGACGACTGGGTCTACAGCGTCAGCGACACGCGCATCAAAGCCAACGCGCTCCCGAACCTCGGCGCCGACGTGAAGGAGGTCTCCGTCGCCGACCCCGACGCGAAGCCGACGAGCCCGTACGACTACTGACCCGCCGCGCCGGCGAGCGCGCTCGTCCGTCGCGACCTGACTCACCACTCGCGGAGGTCGTCGAGCCAGCGCTCGGCGTCGGCGGCAGCGACGGCCATCCCGCGAGCGAGCGCGAAGTACGCGTCGGCCGCTTCGTCGCGACGGAGCGTGTCGATGGCGTGCTTCGCGTCGACGCGATTGAGCGCCTTCACGAGGTCGTCGAGCACCACCTTCGCCTTCGGCTTCGCCGCCTTCGCGCCGAGCTTCCTCGCGGCGGCGTTGGCCTTCTTCCACGCCGCCATCGCCGCGCGGCCGAACGCGGGCTCGTCGTCTTCCCAGTGGCGGAACGGATTGCCGAGGTTTTCGGCGATCCACGCGTCGCTCTTCGCCCCGCGGATCGCGAGCGCGCCGGCGCCCTCCTGCGACTTCGCGAGCGCCGCGGCGTCGGCCTTGTTCAGCCCGCGGATCGTGAGCCCGTCGAACCGCCAGCTCGTGGGCCAGCGCTTCGCGTCGAGCTCGTACAGCTCCGCGATCGTCAGCTCGCGGAGGCCCTTCAACGCGGCGAGACCGCTCGCGTCGGTGAGCCGGCCCGGCGCCCCACGCAGCGTGAGCTCGACGAGTTGCGTGTACTTCGCAAGTGCCTTCGTGTCGGTCTCGCGGAGCGCGCGGTACTCGACGGACCGTACGTCCTCCATCCCTCGCGGCGGCGCCAGTTCGTACCACCGTCCTGATCCGATCGATCGTGTGGTGCCGCGGGCCCTCGAACGCGTTCCCCATGAGGATGGGCGTGCCTTGCCTAAACCCTCGTAAACACTGGCCCGCAGCCAGGCATACTACATGTAGGAGACCCCTTCGTGCGGTCCCTCGCTCTTCGTCTCTCGCCCTTCCTTGCCTTCGTCCTCGCCGCCTGCGCGGCCGAGAGCGACGAGGCCGCCACCGACGAGGCCCAGCTCCAGGACCTCAAGGTGTACTTCGCCGACGCGAAGAAGCTCGATCTCTCCGACCTCACGCGGGTCGCGGTCGGGTTCGGCACCGAGGCGCTCAACGATCGGCTGAGCGTGACGGCGGGGCCGGTGCACGCCGGCATTCGCTTCGAGAAGCCGGGCGTCTTCGCGGCGCGCGCGGAGCCGAGCTCCGTCCTCCCGGACAGCGCGGAGGTGAAGGCCCTCGACACGATCGTCAGCGGCCTCGCCGCGCGCTTCGGCGAGAAGGAGCTCAGCACGCAGGTCAACGCCGCGCGCCTCGCCCACCTCGAGGGCACGGCCGACGACTACTTCATCGAGTCCGGCTTCGCGGCGAACGCGGGGCTCGTGCCGAGCTGGAGCTTCCCCGCCGGCGGCCTCGGCGTGAACCTCGGCTTCGAGGCGAGCACCGAGCTCTCGTCGCGCGTCATCGTCGCGACGAAGAACGACGGCGTCCGCTCGCTCCTCTCCGCGCCGCTCGCCGCGATGAAGGAGATGCGCGGCTTCATCTATCCGCGCTCGGTGGCGGACATCCGCGGGATGAAGCCCGGCGAGATGTTCGCGCTCCGCGGGCAGGGCAAGCTCGGCGCGAACTTCGGCGTCGGCGCGCCGATCTTCGTCGCGGGCCCGGTCGGGCCGCTCACGTACAGCATCGTCGTCTCCGGCGGCGTCGCGGGCGTCGTCTCCGGACAGATCGACGTGCAGCTCGTCCGCCTGCCGGGCGACGAGGTCGTGATCGATCTCGGCGTCGAGAAGGGCCGCGGCGTCTCGTTCCGCGCGGGCATCGGCGATCAGTTCGGCATCAAGGGGATCTGCGACGACGGCCAGCGCTGCCTCCGCGCGGTGCAGGTCGCGGGGCAGTCGCTCGATCTCGCGCAGGTCGTCGAGAAGGCGATCGAGAAGCAGGTGAACAAGTACCTGACGTTCCAGGTCGCGGCGTCCTCCGGCGTCTCGAGCTCGCGCGTCAGCCTCTCGCGCTTCCGCTTCCACCTCGATCGCGGCGCGCCGCACGAGGTCGAGGCCGCGCTCCAGCAGCTCCTCAAGTTCGACCTCCGCCTCGCGCAGGCGATGTACAACCGCGACCTCGCTCAGCCGAAGCCGCCGGTCACGGTGGACTTCGACGCCGTGCGCGCCGCGACGACGACGACGCGCAACTTCGGCTTCGAGGTCCTCGGGATGAACGTCTTCCACAAGGCGATCGTCGACCGCGAAGGCACGTTCGTGCTCCAGACGCCGGACGGAGCGAGGGCGATCCTCTTCGATCACCTCCAGCGCGAGGAGGGCTGGTTCCAGCGGCGCCACGCGTTCTCGCGCACCGGCGTCGCAGCCGAGTCGATCGACGCGACCTCGCCGACGCACTTCAAGAGCAGCGCGAACCTGTTCATCCAGACGGTCTCCGCCGACAAGCACATGGACAACGACTTCGTCCTCGACAACGTCGACGGGCTCCTGCTCAGCCTCGGCGCGAACGAGATCGTCGACGTCCTCGACGAGCACGGCAACGAGATCGAGCGCACGCTCTGGCGCAAATGCCCCGTCCAGAACGACGCGAGCGGCGACCACGGCGGCTCCTCCACCCCGCGCTGGGACGAGCGCTGCAACGTGCGGCTCCTCGACGATCCGAGCTTCAAGGCGATGAAGACGCGCGCCCTCGCGGCGGTGGAGGCGAAGCTCGGCCCCTATCCGGAGGACTACAAGAAGCTCGTTCGCACCGCGGCCGATCTCCGCCTGACGCTCCAGTCGGTCGGCGTCCACGGCTTCAGCGCGACGGGCGGGCCGAAGGTCGCGATCTCGTCCGACGTCCGCTTCGACGATCAGGCGCTCGACACGCTGACGGCGATGTCGAAGACGGACTACGGCCGCGCGCTCCGTTCGTACATCGGCATGGTGTCCTCGAACCGCCGCGACGTGCGCCGGCCGCAGGACCGCGACTACTTCGCGAAGATCGTCCTCGATCGCTCGAACGGCGCCGCCGACCGCATGATCGAGCGCTTCGACGTCGAGGCGCAGGCCTACCAGCGCATCCTCCAGGCCGAGAAGAGCCTCCCCGCGGTGCTCGCGAACCGGCCCTACGTCGCGCATCCGGTCGGCATCCGCTTCGAGGTGAGCAGCGGCAGCGCGGGCGCGCTCGAGAGCGTCGTCCTCCGCTCGACGAGCCAGGAGCGCGCGATCGTGGCGACGCGCCTCTACGACGGGCTCCGCAAGGAGGCGGAGGGCCTCGAGCTCGGCGCGGGCCTCCACGCCGAGCACGCCGCGCTCTATCCGCTCGGCTGGCTCGTTCCGGTGCAGAGCCTCGAGGTCGCGATGAAGGTCGACGCCGAGGTCGAGAGCACGTTCTTCAACCCGCGCCAGCGCTTCATCAAGGCCGGCTTCAAGAGCGTCGCCGCCTCCGCGCGCGGCGCCGACGTCGTCACCCTCGGCGCCGGCATGTTCGACATCCGCGCCATCGCGACCGCCTCGCCCTGACGCTCACGACGAACGCGAGGAGCCACGCGGCGCTCAGCGCGCTACGCCCGAACCATGAGGCGCCAAGGTGGGATGCGCTCCGATCAGCGCGGCACGCACGCGTCGAGCTCGCTCACGACGCGACGCCACTCCACCGCCGCCCCGGGACCGCCGGTCGGGCCGTAGAAGTCGGCGGTGTACGGCTCGAGCCACGCGGTCAGCTCCGGAGGCTCCTTCGCTTCGCGAGGGATCCCGAACCACATGAGGCGGAGCCACGTCTTGCCGTCGGCGCGCGGCATGTCGACGAAGATCACGCCAGGGAGGTGGACCATGCCCGCCGTTCGTCCGCCGGGGAGCGCGATCTTCGGATGCCGTTTCTGGAGCTCGATCGTGTTCTCGAGCTGGAGCTTCTCCTCCGCTGTCGTCGTCGTGGCGCCGTCCCAGCGCGTCACGACGAGCGCAAAGACCTCCGCCCGCGTCGCGCGCCCTTTCGCATCGGTGAGGACGGCGTCGTGGGTCGTGTACGTGAAGCCGTCGATGACCTCACCTTGCAGGCCGAGCTCCGGCACCGTCGGGCGGAACGGCTCTCGATCGAACGCGTAGGGGCTCTTCGTGATGCGCTGAAGCGTCGTCGCGAGGAGCGGATCGCACGGCGGCGCCGCCGGCGGAGGCGCGGGGATCGACGCCCCCGTCGCGGCTCCGACGCGGATCGACTGCGGCTCCGGAGGAGGACGCGAGCCGCCGCACGAGATCGCCGCGACGACGAGAAACGCCCGCGACGTCCGCATCCCAGCGAACGTATCATCGTTCGCGCGGAACAGGCCTCGCGCCGGAGGGCCCGGCGGTGAGCGCGCGCTGCGGTGCTACCCTGCTCGGCTCCGCCCGTCATGCCGCGTCGACGCTCTACTCTCTGGTTCCTCCTCGCCGCCGCGGTCGCGTGCAGCGCGCCGCCCCGCGCGCCCGCCGCGGCGGCGCCGCCGTGGGTCGCGATCGCGCCGCGCCTCGTCGAGCACGTGCGGGTCCTCTCCTCCGATCGCTTCGAAGGCCGCGCGCCGGGGACGCGGGGCGAGGAGCTCACGATCGCGTATCTCCAGGACGAGCTGCGGAAGCTGCGCCTCGCGCCGGAGGTGCAGCCGGTGCCGCTCGTCGCGATCGGGTCGCGGGCGTCCCTCGCGATCGACGGCAAGGCGTGGCGGAGCGGCGAGGACTTCGTCGCGTGGTCGTACGGCACGAGCCCGGACGTCCACCTCGAGCGCTCGGAGCTCGTGTTCGTCGGCTACGGCGTCGTCGCGCCCGAGCATGCGTGGGACGACTTCAAGGACGTCGACCTCCGCGGCAAGACGGCGGTGTTCCTCGTCGGCGATCCGCCCGTCCCCGATCCGAAGGACCCGACCCGCCTCGACGACGCGACCTTCCGCGGACGCGCGATGACCTACTACGGCCGCTGGCGCTACAAGTACGAGATCGCGGCGAAGAAGGGCGCCGCCGCCGCGCTCATCGTGCACGAGACCGGCCCCGCCGGGTACGGCTGGAACGTCGTCGCCGGCGGCGCCACGCACGAGCGCTACGAGATCGCGACCGCCGAAGCGCGCGCCGCGCACGTGCCGATCGAAGGCTGGATCCACGAGAGTCGCGCGCGAGAGCTCTTCGAGGACTTCGATCGCGCGAAGGCCTCCGCCCTCGATCGCGCGTTCCGCCCCGCGCCGATCCGCGCCGCGCGCGCCGACCTCGAGGTGCGCCTCACCGCGCGCGAGCTCGTGTCGCGCAACGTCGTCGCGAAGCTCCCCGGCTCCGATCCGCGCCTCCGCGACGAGCACGTCATGTACAGCGCGCACTGGGATCACTTCGGCAAGAGCGCGGAGGGCGTGTTCCACGGCGCGCTCGACAACGCCTCCGGCGTCGCGTGGCTCCTCGAGACGGCGCGCCTCTACCGTGAGCTCCCGCGCGCACCGCGCCGCTCGATCGTCTTCGCCGCGTTCACCGCCGAGGAGCAAGGGCTGCTCGGCTCGAAGCACTACGCGTCGCAGCCGCACGACCGCGTCGTCGCCGACATCAACATGGACATCATGAACCCGTGGGGCAAAACGCGCGCGATCGTCAGCGTCGGCGACGGCGAGACGACGATGGATGAGCCGCTCCGCGAAGAGGCCGCGAAGCAAGGCCGGCGCGTCGTCCCCGATCCCGAGCCGGAGAAGGGCTACTACTTCCGCTCCGACCACTACGAGCTCGTGAAGACGGGCGTCCCCGCGCTCTCCTTCTTGCACCCCGGCGCGGAGTGGATCGGTAAGCCGCCCGACTTCGGCGCGAAGAAACGCGCCGAATACGTCGCGCGCATGTACCACCAGCCGGACGACGTGATCCACGACGACTGGGACCTCGCCGGCGCGGCGGAGGACGTAGCGCTCCTCTTCGAGGTCGGCCGTAGGGTCGCCGACGCCGATCGTCCGCCGGCCTTCAAAGACCGCGCCGCGCGCTAAGCTGCCACGCGCATGATCGCCTTCGACAACTCGTACGCGCGGCTGCCGGCGCGCTTCTTCGCCAAGGTCGCGCCCGCCCGCGTCCGCGCGCCCGCGCTCATCGAGGTGAACCGCGCGCTCGCGGAGGAGCTCGGCGTCCCCGCGGACGAGCTCGACGCGGAGACGCTCTCCGGCAACCGCGTGCCCGAGGGCGCCGACCCGATCGCGCTCGCGTACGCGGGTCACCAGTTCGGCAACTTCGTGCCCCAGCTCGGCGACGGCCGCGCGATCTTGCTCGGCGAGGTCGTCGGCAAGGACGGCAGGCGGCGCGACGTCCAGCTCAAGGGCGCGGGCCGCACGCCGTTCTCGCGCGGCGGCGACGGACGCGCCGCGCTCGGCCCCGTGCTCCGCGAGTACGTCGTCAGCGAGGCGATGCACGCGCTCGGAGTCCCCACCACGCGCGCGCTCGCCGCGGTGACGACGGGCGAGCCCGTCGCGCGCGAAGAGCTCCTCCAGGGCGCCGTGCTCACCCGCGTCGCCGCGAGCCACCTCCGCGTCGGCACCTTCGAGTACTTCGCCGCGCGCGAGGACGGCGAGGCGATCGCGGCGCTCGTCTCCTATGCGCTCGCGCGCCACTACCCCGCCGCGCTCGCGGCCGCCGGCGACGCGCCGCCCGCGCTCGTCCTCCTCCAGCAGGTGATCGACGCGCAGGCCCACCTCGTCGCGCGCTGGCTCGGCGTCGGCTTCATCCACGGCGTGATGAACACCGACAACACGTCGATCTCGGGCGAGACGATCGACTACGGCCCGTGCGCGTTCCTCGACATCTACCACCCGCGCCGCAAGTTCAGCTCGATCGACCGCGGCGGCCGCTACCACTTCGCGGTGCAGCCCAAGATCATGCAGTGGAACCTCGCGCGCCTCGCCGAGACGCTGCTCCCGCTCCTCGCCGAGAGCGAAGAGGAGCAGGTCCACCTCGCGACCGGCGAGCTGAACCGCTTCGCCGACGCGTTCGACGCCGCGTACGCGCGCGTGCTCCGCGCGAAGCTCGGCCTCCACACCGAAGAGGACGGCGACCGCGCGCTCGCGAACGACCTCTTCGAGCGAATGGCCACGAACGAGGTCGACTTCACGCTATTTTTCCGGCGCCTCGGCGAGGACGCCGACGCCGCCGCGAAGCTATTTGCCAATCCCGGCGCGTTCCACGACTGGGCCGAGGCGTGGCGGCGGCGCACCGCGAAGGAGGATGTCTCTCCCTCCGCGCGCGCCGAATCGATGCGGCGCGCGAATCCCGCTTTCATTCCGCGCAACCACCGTATCGAGGAGATGATCGCCGCCGCGAACAATGGCAACTACGCGCCGTTCGAGCGCCTGAACGCGGTCCTCGCGCGACCTCATGACGATCAACCCGAGAACGCCGACTTGGCGGAGCCGCCCGGCCCCGAGCAGCACGACTACCGCACTTTCTGTGGGACCTGACCCTCGATGAGCGACGAGAACGACGAAGCGCGCGCGATCCTCGCGCTCTGCGACGGTGACAAGCTGAAGGCCTTCGAGAAGGTCGAGGCGCAGCTCGCGGTGCTCGTGCTCCGCACGCAGGTGATGCTCTCGCTGAGCGGCATCGTCATCACCGTCACCGGCTTCTCCGGCCGCGCGATCGCCGACACGGGCGCGCTCGCGCGCGGCTGCATCGCGAGCGGCCTGACCTTGGTGCTCGCCGCCGCCGCGTGCGCGATGTGGGGTGTGCTGCGGCTGAAGTGGCTGACCCAGATGCTGCGCGACGACGTGCTCGAGACGCTCCGCACCGCGATCCAGATCCGGAACCACAAGTCGCGGTTCCTCCGCGCCGCGACCGCCCTCTTCATCGCCGGCTTCTCGCTCTACGTCGCCGCGGTCGCGCAGCTCCTCGTCAAGTAGCCCGCTCGTGAGTCGCGGCTCTCGGGGCGCGTCTTCTCCTTCGAACCGCCGGGCTGGCGTGCTAGGTTGCCGCACCCGATGCAGCAGGTCAGCCTCACCGATCCGACCTGGACCACGAGCGAGCCGAACGCGTTCCACCGCGCCTCTCTCGTCTTCATCAACGACGTACGGGACACGCCGTTCCTCAAGCTGATCGCGACGCTCCTGCTGACGGTCGTGCCGAGCGGCGTCTTCATGATCGTGAGCGGCTTCCGCTGGTGGCACGCGGCGGTGCACCTCGTCCTCGTGTTCTGGTTCCTCGGGCCGTACATCCTGATGCTCCACAACACGAGCCACCGGAAGCTCTTCAAGAAGAAGTGGGAGCGCCTGAACCACTTCATCCCGTGGTTCCTCGGGCCCTTCTTCGGCGAGACGCCGGACACGTACTTCGCCCATCACGTCGGGATGCACCACCCCGAGAACAACATGGAGGAGGACCTCAGCTCGACCCTCCCCTACCGCCGCGACTCCGTCCGCGGCTTCGTTCGCTACTTCCTCCGCTTCTTCTTCGGCGTCATCGTCGAGCTCCCCCGCTACTTCCTGCGGAAGAACCGGCGCTCGCTCGTGGTGAAGAGCCTCGCCGGCGAGCTCTTGTTCTTCGCCGTCACCGGCGCGCTCGCATACTTCACGGACTGGCGCGCCGTCGTCGCCGTGCTCGTCGTCCCCTACGTCTCGACGCGGTTCCTCATGATGTGCGGGAACTGGGGGCAGCACGCGTTCGTCGACGAAGCCGCGCCGGAGAACTGTTATCGGAACAGCATCACCTGCATCAACACGGGCTACAACCGGCGCTGCTTCAACGACGGCTATCACATCGGACACCACGTGAAGCAGACCCGGCACTGGACCGAGATGCCGGAGGACTTCACGAAGAACCTCGCGACCTACGCGAAGGAAGGCGCGGTCGTCTTCGACGGCATCGACTTCTTCATCGTGTGGATGTTCCTGATGCTGAAGCGCTACGACTGGCTCGCGCGCCGCTACGTGAAGCTCGACGGCGCCGAGAAATCGGAGGCGGAGATCATCGAGCTCCTCCAGAGCCGCACGCGCTGGACCCGCGCCGCGGCATGAGCCTCGCAGCGCCTACACATCACTCCCGCGTCGATGCACGGAGTGACGGAGGCCGAGCTGAACGGTGCGCGCCGAGCGCGCCATAAGGAGAGAAGCCACATGGCCGACAGCGCCGGTAGCGGACGAACGAGTCGAGCCGCGCGCGCTCGATCGGCCACGCGACGTGGAGCTGCAGCGCGCGTGCCGCTCAGAACGAGAGGCGCTCAGAACGAGAGGCGCTTCGTGCCGCGAGACGCGACGTTTGGCGCGAGGCGACCGCGGAGGGACGCGAGGGGGACGTCGACGCCGGCCGCCGTCCGCGAGATCCCGGCGTCGACGGCGACGCAGCCGCCCTCCTCCGCCCAGCCGTACGCCTGCTCGAGCGTCGTGACGTACGCGACGTCCTTTCGGCACGCGGTGCAACGGCGGATCCCTTCGATCTCGGTCGGCACCATGTCGTCCCAGCGCTGGGTGCACTCCAGCTCGAACGCGACGCGGCCGGGGCGACCGGTCGCTTGCTCGCCGCACGCCTGGACCGCCGCCATCGCGACGCGCGCCCGCCACGCGACCTCGACGAGCGGCGCGAGCTCCGCGAGCCGCGCGCTCGCCTCCGCGAAGCCTTCCGCGGCGGAGGGACCGTCCTTCCTCTTCCCGCGCGCGGCGACCTGGGTGCGGAGGAACTCGGCGTGCGCGGTCTTGCCGTGCTCCTCGAGCCAGTCGGCGTAGACGAGCCGCGTCTCGTCGTCGCGCGGATCGGCGAGGAGCGCGGCGAGGAACGCCTGCTCCTCCGGCGCCGCGACGCCTCCGAGCTCGTAGTCGTCGTGCTGGACGCGGATCCGCACGCTGCCGATCGTGAGCCAGTCGTCGGGGCGGACCACGTACGGGCCCTCGACGCGCTCGTCCCCGCGCCACACCCCGTTGGCGGAGCGGTCCTCGAGCAGCACCGCGCCGCGCGCGCGATCGAAGCGGACCTCGGCGTGAAGCCGCGAGACGCGGTCGATCTCGAGGACGAGGTCACGCTCCGGCGCGCGCCCGATCGTGACGGCGTCCTTCACGAAGGTGAAGGTCCGCGGGCCGCGACGGTCCTCGACCGTGATGCGAAACACGCCGTGAGCGTATCCGAGATGTCATTTCGAGCCAGTCGCGTGTCAGGCGCCGCCGTCGCATGGTGATTCCCGGCGGGACGTCCCGCTCCCTTTCGACTCGAGACTGGAGAACATCATGACCAAGACCGTCTTCTTCGCATTGCTCGCCTCGTTCGCCCTCGTCACCGGCTGCTCCGCCGGCGACGGCGAGATCACGGTGGAGGCGGCGACGACGCCGCCGACCGACAACCCCAACGACGCGCTCTTCACGGTGAAGGTCGACGACGCGCCGGAGGAGGGCTACGCGCTCGACGGCCTCACCGTGAAGGCGCTCCGCGACGGCAAGGACGCGCTCACCGTGTCGTGCACGACGACCGACGCCAACTCGAACGCCAAGCTCGACAAGGGCGACTCCCTCGTCTGCACCGAGGGCGCGACGAACGTGCTCGGCGCCGACGCGGCCGGGACGGAGATCGAGGTCGAGCTCTACGCGAAGGTCGACGACGAGGAGAAGCTCGTCGGCGCGGCGACCTGGACCGCCGCGAAGTGACGTAACATCGACCCGCCTCCTCGATGGTGGAATGGGTCACGGTCGAACGCGCGCGGATCGGAGCGCACGACTTCGTCCTCGCGCGGCGCGGCGACGAGTGGGTCGTGCGCGTCGACGGCCGCACGCTCATGTCGAGCCGGACCCACCAGTCCGAGATCGAGCTCGCCGCTCGAGCGATCGCGCGCGCCGCCTCACCGCGGCGCGTGCTGATCGGCGGCCTCGGGCTCGGCTTCACGCTCCGCGCCGCGCTCGATCGCCTCCCCGCGAGCGCGCGCGTCGTCGTGGCCGAGCTCGTGCCGGAGCTCGTCGCGTGGAACCGCGGCCACCTCGCCGCGGTCCACGCCGGCGCGCTCGACGATCCGCGCGTCGAGGTCGTCACCGGCGACGTCCTCGACGTGCTCGCGAGCGCGCGCGCCGCCTTCGACGTCGTCGTCCTCGACGTCGACAACGGCCCGGAGGCGCTCTCGCAAGCGGAGAACCGGCGCCTCTACACCGACCGCGGCGTGCGAGCGTGCCGCGACGCGCTCGCCGCCGGCGGCGTGCTCGGCGTCTGGTCGGCGGGCCCGAGCGACGCCTACGCCGCGCGCCTCGCGAAGGCCGGCTTCGCGACCGAGGTGGTCCGCGTCCCGGTGCACCCCGGCTCCCGCGCGCGCCACGTCCTCTTCCTCGGGACGAAGCGATGACACGCTCGCCGCTCGCCCGTACCTCTTCGCATACCGGGTCAAGTCGCCCGCGATCTCCAGCGTCGGCGTCCAAGCCGCCAGTCGCTCCAGCCTCGACGACGCTCATCGGCGCGGATCCATCCATCGCGGCGTCGGGAGCTGCGACCGTTGCGCTGGCGGGCTCTCCCCCGCAGCTCTTGAATCGAGGATGGATCCATCGGCGTTGCACACTGGACGGTAAGCCCCCTGCGCGTGAGACCACGAGAGGAGCCTCGGAGACAAGGCAGTGCGCGGCGGTCATTGCAATCGCACCCTGCCTACCATCCGCGACCAAGACCCCAAACAGCGGGGCACCAGATCGGAGTCGGCGGCGCCGCTCCCGCTCGGCTCTCGCGCCGTTCGCCTCGGACGAACGATGCGACGAGCGCGCACGTACTCGCTCCGACAGCGAAGAGAGACCAACCACGCATGCACCTCCGACCGCTAACAGGAACACCCCGCATTAGGAATCCGCTGGCATGTTTGACCAAACTCGGCGGCCGGCACTTCCTGTCCGGACGCATTCAAGCAGCGAAGCACCTCGCGACCGTCCGAGCACGACGCCGAGACACCACCAGGACAGCAGGCTGCAATGCGCCAGATCGACTCCGCGCACAGCAACATGATTCTCGCGTCGGGATCGTAGCCGTACCTGATGCACGACTCGCAGACGCACTTACTATCATCATTGCCGAATACTAAGTCGGGAGAGCATTGTGGATCGCAAGATTGACACGCTCCTCCCGCTTTCCCAACGAAAGTGAAGGTTCTATCATCCGCACACGCGGGGACGAGACTCACTGAAGCGAGCAGCGCAAAAATGAGCCCCCCCGCGACCCGAGCCGTCCTCAGATTGCCAGCCACGGCAGTCACAGGTCGGCGTGAAGGACCTTCGATCGCGACGCGTTTACCGTTGCGGTGGGAGCCACGGTACACGAACGCCATCCCTAGCACGTACCGGCGCGCTCCTGTCGTACATACTACGTGACGCGGGACGGCAGCACCGCCGCGAGGCGCGTCCGCCAGGCCTCGGACCTCCAGCGATCGGGGAAGCAGCGCGCGAGGAGGTCGAGCATGATCGCGACCGCGGTCGAGGCGCCGGGGGACGCGCCGAGGAGGGCCGCGATCGAGCCGTCGGCGGCGGTGACGACCTCGGTGCCGAACTTCAGCTCGCCGCGGCCGTCGCCGGTCGCCTTGATGATCTGGACGCGGAGGCCCGCGATCTGGAGCTCCCAGTCGTCGTCCGCCGCCGCGGGGTAGTAGCGACGCAGGAGCGCCATCCGCTCTTCGACCGAGAGCATCGCCTGCCCCACGAGGTAACGCGTGAGATCGAGGTTCTCGAGCCCCGCGCTCATCACCGCGCCGACGTTGTGGACGCCGACCGAGCGGAGCAAGTCGAGCCACGAGCCCTGCTTCAGGAACTTCGTCGTGAACCCGGCGTACGGCCCGAAGAGGAGCTCCTGCTCGCCGCCGATCCATCGCGAGTCGAGGTGCGGCACCGACATCGGCGGGGCGCCGACCTCCGCACATCCATAGACCTTCGCGTGATGCCGTGCGACGACGGCGCGGTTCGTGCATTTCAGCCATTGCCCACTAACAGGGAACGCGCCATAACCCGCCGCCTCCGGAATGCCACTTTGCTCCAGGAGCGAAAGCGAATATCCGCCGGCGCCGATGAATACGAACTTCGCGCGGACGGTGCGCTCGGCGCCGGTCGCGAGGTCGTGGACGTCGACGCACCACGTCTTGCCGTCGCGGCGGAGACCGCGGACCTCGTGCGAGAGGTGCAGCTCGACGTCGGAGCGCGCGGACAGATTGGCGATCAGCGCGCGGGTCAGCTCTCCAAAGTTGACGTCGGTGCCGTGGAGCACGCGCGTCGCGGCGACCGGCACGTCGCGAGCGCGCCCCTCCATCACGAGCGGGAGCCACGCCGCGAGCAGGTTCCGGTCCTCGGTCAGCTCGATGCCGGCGAACAGCTTCGTCTCGCGGAGCTGCGCGTGCCGCGCGCGCAGGAACGCGACGTCGCCCTCGCCCCACACGAAGCTCATGTGCGGGACGGAGCGGAGGAACCGCGTGAGGTCCGGGAGATCGCCGCGCTTCACGAGCGAGTCCCACAGCTCGAGGCTCAGCGCGAACTGCGAGGCGATGAGGAGCGCCTTCGCGCAGTCCACCGTGCCGTCGGGGCGCCGCGGCGTGTAGTTCAGCTCGCAATAGCCCGCGTGGCCGGTGCCGGCGTTGTTCCAGGCGTCGGAGCTCTCCGCCGCGGCGCGGTCGAGCCGCTCGTAGATCCCGACCCGCAACGACGGATCGAGCTCGAGGAGCAGCGTCCCCAGCGTCGCGCTCATGATCCCTGCGCCGATCAGCGCGACGTCGACCGACTCCCCTTGGCTCATGCGCGCATCGTAGACCCACACGCGTAGACGTGAAGCCACGACCGCGCCTCGCCGGCGGGGACGAGCGTGGGATGGCAGGCGAGGTCGACGGCGCTCGCGCACAGAAAACGCGGCGGCCGCGCGAGGAGCCGCGCGAGCGCCGCCGCCAGCGTCGCGCCGGTGAACGGGATGTACATGAAGACGACGTCGGCCTCGGGAAACGCGGCGTCGCGCGCGTCGGCGAGGACGAAGCGCGCGTCGGCCGCGAGCGCGTCCGCGGCGCCGGCCGCCATCCGATACACCGGCTCGTCCCGCTCGATCCCCTCCCCGCGCGCGCCGCACAGGAGCGCCGCGAGCAGCACCGACTTGCCCGCGCCGGCGCCCACGTCGAGGAAGCGATCGCCGGCGCCGAGCCCGGTCACGTCGAACGCGTGGACGATCTCGTCGTAGCCGCTCGGGCAGTAGGTCACGAGCTCGCGCTCCGGCGCCGGCTCCGCGAGCGGCGGGTACGCGATGCCGAGGACCTCCTCGACGAAGTGATCGCGCTCGGCGGGAGGCGGCGCCTCGAAGCACGCCCGCAGCGCCGCGCCACGCAGCGCGCCGGACGCGATCCGCGCGCGCAGGTCCGCGTGCGCGCGGGCGGCCGCCGCCGCCAGCTCCGCGTGCACGTCCTCGAGCGCGCCGCGCGCCGCGCCGGCCTTCGGCCACCGCATCCGCAGCGCGCCGTCGACGAACGCGCGGTCCGCGCCGTCGCCGCGGCGGGCGAGATCACGCAGCGTTTCGAGCTCGATCACGGTGGCCGCTTTTTCCTATAGGCTCGCGTCATGAGCGCGCAAGAGCCGCCGCGATCGTCCGGCATCAGCCCGTCGGTCGGCTACATGGTGATGGTCCTCCTCTGCAGCGCGGGCCTCCTGTCCGTCGTCTACGCGAACAGGAACGAGGGCCCGCAGGCCGCCCCGACGACCGAGAGCCCTCCGCCGCCTGCGCCCGCGCCCGCGCCGAAGCCGTCCGCGACGCAGAGCGCGGCGCCGCCGCCGGCCGACGACGGCAAGCTCGTCATGCAGGACCTCGCGCCCGGCGCCGGGGAGGCGGCGAAGACAGGCGACAAGGTCGCGGTGCACTACGTCGGCACGCTCACCGACGGCAAGGAGTTCGACGCGTCGAAGAAGCACGGCGACAAGCCGTTCGAGTTCGAGCTCGGCGCCGGCCGCGTGATCAAGGGCTGGGACGACGGCGTCGTCGGCATGAAGGTCGGCGGCAAGCGCAAGCTCACGATCCCGCCGAGCCTCGGCTACGGCGCGCGCGGCGCCGGCTCGGCGATCCCGCCGAACGCGACCCTCGTCTTCGAGGTCGAGATGGTGAAGATCACGCCCGCCGGCGCGCCGTAGCTACCCGGCGATCGCTTCGATCGCGCGGACGTCGGCGTCCGGCAGCGGCGGCGCGCGAAGGACGGCGAGGTCCGCGCGCATGTGCTCGGCGCTCGACGTGCCGGTGAGCGGCGTCATGCCGGCGTCGAGCGCGAAGCGGAAGACGAGCTGCGACGGCGTGAGGCCGTGGCGCGTCGCGAGCGCGCGGACGGCGGGGAGCGCGGTCTCTCTCCGGTTCGCGGTGAGGAGCGAGAAGCCCTGATACGCGATCCCGCGCTCGCGGCAGAGCGCGCGCATCTCGCGGTCCCACCCCTGGCTCGCGTAGCAGCGGTTCTGCACCGCGCTCGGCGTCACGCGCGCGCGGCCGAGGAGGAGCTCGAGCTGCGCCCGCGTGACGTTGCTCACCGCGAGCGCGCGCACGAGGCCGGCGGCGTGGAGCTCCTCCATCGCCTCCCACGCCTCGAGGTCCTCCCGCGCGAGGCCGACGCGCTGCGACGGACCGTGGAGGACGTACGAGTCGACGACGCGCGCGCCGAGGTGCTGGAGCGAGCTCTCGAGCGACTGCCTCACCTGTGCCGCGACCGGCGCGTTCGCGTCGTACGGCAGACGGTGGTCCTGCCCGCCGCGATGCGTGAACTTCGTCTGGAGGAAGAGGTCCTCGCGGCGCACGACGCCGGCGGCGTAGGCGTCGGCGAGCGCCTCGCCGACCGCGGCCTCGTGGTAGTGCCTCCGCTGGTTCGCGGTGTCTATCGCGCGGAAGCCCTGCGCGAGCGCGAGCCCGACGAGCCGCCGCGTCTCGTCCTCCTTCCACGCCGTGCCGTAGACGAACGAGGTCATCGCGGCCCGAGCGTGAACGTGAACGCGGCGCCTTCGCCGGGGGCGGTCGTGACCGCGAGCGTGCCGCCGTGCCGCCGCACGATCCGGTCGGCGATCGCGAGGCCGATGCCGATGCCCTCGAACTCCTTCGCGGTGTGGAGGCGATGGAACGGGGCGAAGATCGCGCCGAGGTGCTGCATGTCGAAGCCGGCGCCGTCGTCGCGGACGCAGACAGCGTCGCCGTCGCGCGCGACGGTGATGTGCGCGGGCGCGCGGTGGCGGGAGAACTTCCACGCGTTGCCGAGGAGACACTCCATCAACGTGCGCACGAGCGCCGCGTCGCCGTCGAGGACGATGCCGTCCGCGACCGTCGCCTCGACCTGCCGCTCCGGCTCGGCCGAGTAGAGGTCTTGGAGCACCGCGCGCGCGGCGTCGGAGACGTCCACCCGCTCCTGCCTCATCTCCTGCCGCGTGATGCGCGAGAGCGAGAGGAGCGCGTCGATGAGCTCCCCCATGTGCACCGCGCTCGCGATGACGCGACCGAGCTCCCGCTTCACGTGCGCGTCGAGGCGATCGCCGTGGTCTTCGATGACCCCCTTCGCGAGGCCGTTGATCGCGCGGAGCGGCGCGCGGAAGTCGTGCGCGACGGAGGCGCTGAACAACGTGAGCTCGGCGCGGAGCTGCTCCTCCGCCGCCTTCCGCCGCTCGACCTCGCGCTGCAGCTCGAGGTACCGCGCGTGGAGGTCGTCGTTCGCGCGCTGCAGCTCCGCCGCCGCCGCGCGCGCCGCGACGATCCACGAGACGCGCTTCCGCGCGCGGCTGGCGAGGCCTCGCTCCTCCGGCAGCTCGATCAGGTAGCTCGCCGCGGTCTCGGTCGCCTCGTAGGTCACGGTCGCGGGCGGGAGCCCGAACGCGCGCGGGACGCCGCGGATGACGCCGAGCCGCACGAGCCAGAACTCGCGCACGGCGGTGTAGCCGGGCTTCATCTGGACGTCGAACCGGAGGCGGCGCTCGCCGAGCTGCGTCACGGACATGTCGGCGACCGCCATCATCTGCGCGACCGGCGCGTCGGGCCGCGCGCCCCAGCGATAGAGGTCGACGAGGGAGAAGAGGAGCCGGCCCGGCAGCATCAACGCGCGCGCGACCGGGGTCTCGAGCACCGCCGCCCCCGCGCGGACGAGCTCCTCGTCCGAGAGGACGCGCCCGAAGCTCGAGAGCACACGCGTGAACGCCGGCCACGAGATGCGCGCGCGCGGGTCGCGGAGCTCCGCCGCCGAGCAGCCGGTGCCCTCCGCGATCGCGTCCGCGGAGCTCCCCTTGCGCGCCGCCGCCTCGAAGAGCGGCGCCAGGAAGCGCACGGTGGCTTCGCGTCCTCGCAGCTCGACGGGGACCTCGGTCGACAAAGTGGGGCCGAGCGTACTACGTAGGCCGGCGCGGATGTATCGAAGCGCGCCGTCCCTCTCGTCGCTCCTCGCCGAGCGCCTCGGCCCGCTCGGCTTCGCCGAGGTCGCGCCCGACGACGAGCGCAAGGCGAGCGGGGTCCTCGCCCTCTACCGGCGGAAGACGTGGAGCACGAACCGCGGCGTGGTGCTCGCGGCGCCGACGACGCCCGATCTCCGCGCCTACGTCGAGACGATGCGCGCGAGCGCGGGCGGCTTCCTCGGATCGTCGTGGTGGAATCAGCTCGGCTTGCAGGTCGTGCTCGAGGTCGCGGGACCACCGCCGCCGAGCACGGAGCTCGATCGCTACGTCGACAAGGTCAACACGCAGGGCATCCTCGTCCAGAGCGTCTTCGCCTACGACCGGACGACGAGGCAGAGCACGAGCGCGCGGACGTGGGGCCAGGTCTTCACCGGCCGCTTCCAGGACGCGATCCAGGGCGCGCTCGACGCGCTCGCTCGATAGCCGCCCGTGATCGCGTATCGCTCGCACGCTCGCGTTCGCACGCGTCAGGCGAGCGCGAAGAGCTCGTGGTTCTCGACCACCTTCACCCCCGGCGTCTCGTCCTTCGCGAGCGCGATCATCGCCCCCGCGACCGTGCGGACGGAGACGGGGCGGTACCGCGCGATGCCGGGCAGCTTCCCGAGCCCGTGCATGATCCACATACCGACCTTCTCGCCGGGACGCGACTCCTCGCGGTCGCCGTCGAGGAAGCTGGGGCGCACGATGCGCGTCCGCGCGAAGCCGAGCGCGATCACGTCGCGTTCGAGCTCGCCCTTCATCCGCGTGTAGAAGCTCCGGGCGTCGGGGCTCGCGCCGAGCGACGAGCACAGCGAGACGGTCGCGACGCCCGCCGCCTTCGCCGCCTTCGCGACCTCGTACTGGAACGTGTAGTCGACCTCGTATTGCGCCTCCTTGCTCCCCGCCGTCTTGAGCGTGGTGCCGAGCGCGGAGAAGAGGACGTCGGCCGCGTTCGGGGAGGCAGCGGCGAGCTTCTCCGCGAAGCTCGCGGGCTCGCGGAAGTTGGTCACGCGCACCTCGGTCTTCTTCGCGAGCGCGCGATCGGGCGCGCGGCGCACGAGCAGCACGACGCGCTCCACCGCCGGATCCTGCTCGAGCAGAGCGACGATCTCTCGGCCCACGAGGCCGGTCGCGCCGAGGACGATCGCCGATTGCATGACTTCCTCCGTGGACCGACCCTAACACGGCAGGGTAGAAAACGCGTTGATGGCGCAGACGCGGTACAGGGTCGAGGACGGGAAGTCGTGCATCGACATCCAGCTCCGTTCGGCGCGCCAGCTCTTCGATCTGCGCGACCCCGCTCCGTTCCGCGAGCGCGACCTCGATCCCGGCGCGGTCGATCACCTCCTCACGTCCGTGCGCGAGATCGGGCTCCGCACGCCGGTGAAGATCAACCTCCACATCGCCGCCACGGGCGGAGACGACATTCCCCACGCCGTCCTCGCGGAGGCGATCCGCGCGCACCTCCGCCACGAGCGCAACGTCGTCCAGCGCGCGATCCGGCAGAACTTCCGGCACGGGCGGCAGCTCTTCTTCATCGGCGCGGTCGTGCTCGGGTTCTTCCTCACCCTCGCGAAGGTCGGCGGCGATCTGCTCGCGCACCTCGGCCTCGTGAGCGCGGTCCTGCGCGAGGGGCTCGTGATCACGGGCTGGGTCGCGATGTGGCGGCCGGCCGAGGTCCTGCTCTACGACTGGTGGCCGCTCTACGAAGATCGCCGCTTCATCGAGAAGCTGATCGACAGCGAGATCGAGATCGACGAGATCGCGACGTCGGTCGCGCCCGCGTCGCTCTCCGGCGCTGGCTCGACGCGCGCCTAGTTCGACTCGCACTTGGGCGCGCCGCAGTGCCCGGTGCGCTGCTTTCCGTAGCGCCAGTAGTTGTAGCGCGCGCACGTGCACGGCCACTTCGGGTCGAGGTCGGTCGCGGCCTTGAGCGCGGTGCAGTCGACGACGCCCTGCGCGTGCGCGGCCTGCACGTACGCGTAGCCGGCGCAGCCGCACGGATCGAGGTGGTGCTCGCAGAGGAGCTGGAGCGGCTCGAGCGACACCTTCTTCTCGTCGTTCTGCGAGTCCTCCCCCGCGACGACGAGCCAGCAGCTCTTCGGATCGTCGTTGCGGCACCGCTCGAGCGCCGCGTTCGCGGGCGGCCGCAGGAAGACGAAGTAGAAGACGACGATCAGGACGTACGACGTGACGATCCCCGCCTTGAGGAAGAAGCGATCGGTCCGCTTGTGGATCGGCAGCGCGCGCCGCTCGAAGTCGGTCTTGCTCGGCTCGTCCGGCGGGATGAGGCGCTTGCTCCCGCGATCGGAGGAGACCGCGGGCTTCGCCTTCTCCTCGCTCTTCTTCTCGGCCTTCTCTTCGGCCTTCTTCTCCTCCGTCTTCGCCTTCGGCTTCTCCTCCTCGACCTCGACGTCGGCGAGCTCGACGAGCGCGGCCTCGACGTCCTTGATCATCGCGTCGACGGCGTCGCGCGCGGCCTCGTCGACCTTGATGAGCCCGAGGAGCTCCTTCGCGGTGGTGACGACGTCGCGGTTCTTCGACGCGCCGTGCTCGTCGAGGTCCTTCGCGAGCGCGTCGCGATGCTCGTCCGCCTTGGGATCGGCCTCGACGTCCGCGACGCGGATCTTGTCGCTCTTCTTCGCGATCGCGCGCTTGAGCTCCTTGAACCGATCCTGGACTGCCGCGCCCGTTTCTTTCTTGGATGCGATCGCCCCGGCGGCGACGGCGACTGCGATGTGGCGACCGATGGCCATGCGCCGACCGTATCGGCGTGGCTCTTCGATCGTCAATAAGCCTCGCGGCGGCGGCGTCCGATGACGAGGGCCAGGGCGACCGCGAGCGGGCCGTGGGCGCTCGCCCCGCTGCAAGCCCCGACCATGATCCCGACGACGACGACGAAACGTTTCGGCATGGAACGTCCCCGACAGCAACGCCCATACCCCGTGCGTCCTCACCGCAAAATGCCGCCATTTTAGGGACGAACGACGCGATCGCGGCCTCTGCGATCCACGACGAGCGACGGGGTGATCTGCCCGCTACAATGCTCGGCCGATGTCCTCGCAGAACGACGGTGACGGCGACGGCGACGTCCTCGTCGTCCAGGATCCGAAGGTCGGACGCGCGCGACGGTGGGGGGTCGTCTTCTACAACGACGACTACACGACGAAGTGGTTCGTCGTGGAGGTGCTGCAGCGCTTCTTCCGCATGGATGAGACGACGGCGACCAACTTCATGATGTCGGTGCATCGAAAGGGCAAGGGCGCCGCCGCGTTCTACACGCGCGACGTCGCCGAGACGAAGGCCGCCGCGGTCATGGACTACGCGCGCGAGCTCGGCATGCCGCTCCTCGTCACCGCCGAGCCGGAGGAGCCCGACGACGATCCGTAGCGCTCTCTGCGCTCTCCGCGCGCTCAGAACGTGGCCGGCACGCGCTTCGCTTCGTCGCCGGTCGTCACGAGCTGGCGGAGCCACTCCGTGAGGGCGACGCCGTCCGCGGTCGCGCCGTACATCGCGTCGTCTTTCGTGAAGTAGGTGTGGCCGGAGCCGGGGCCGTAGAAGGTCGAGAAGTTGGGGCTGTCGATCGTGCGGATGTCGCGGAGGCCGTCGGCGAAGAACTGCGCGCTGAGGAGGCCGGGCGCGCCGCAGCTCCGCGTGTGACCGATGCCGTGGAAGTAGCGCATCACGAGGTCGTGCTCGTGCGAGACGAACGCGAACTTGTTCTTCGGGTGCTTCGCGATCACCTCCTTCACGAGCGCCTTCAGCCCCGGCCCCGCGACGCCGCTCGTCCTGTCGAAGCCGAGCGGAAACGGACCCTCGACCGGCGACGTCTCTTCCATGAGCCAGGTCTGCTTCCATTTCTGCTGGAGGCACGGCGTGGTGAAGTCGGAGGAGAGCGGCGGCCCCGAGTCGTCGATCATGGTGACGTCGAGCCAGTGGAAGGCCTTCTGGACCTGCACGAAGTTGTAGGCCGCGCCGTAGCCGCCTGCGCTCATGCCGGTGAGCACGAGCTGATCGGCGTCGCGAAACGTCGAGACGACGCGCGGGAGGTATGCGGCGACGTTCTTGAACCCGACCTGCGGCCGCCCCTTGAAGCCGGCGGGGTTCGCGCCGGCGAAGGTGTCGCCCGAGCAGTAGGGCACGTAGACGTAGTTCCAATCGCGGAACGGGTTCTCGGGGCGTTCGCGGTTCATCACCGCCGACTTGCCGTCCGTCGTCGACCACGTCGCGAAGTCCTCCGCGTTCGCGTGGTTCGCGGAGAGCGCACGGTCGGCGATCGCGCACGTCTGGCCGTCGAAGCAGGCGCCGCCCCCCATCATGAAGACGAGCACCTTCTTCGATCCGGTCGGCGATCGATTGACGCCGAGCCCCGTCTTCGAGCCGTCCATGCACTGCGGAGCGCCGTCGAAGTGCTGCTCGTCGAGCCACTTCCATTCGCCCGGCCCGCTCGCCGGCAACGCCTCCGCGAGCTCCTCCGGATTCGCGGGCGCCGCGGTGTCGGCATCGCCGTCGTCCTTCACGTCGCCCGCGCGCTTCTCCGACGACGCAGGCGTCTCGCCCGCGCCCAGCGAAACCGGCGCCGCGGCATCAGCCGCACACGCGGCGAGAAAGAGAGCCGCGATCGCAAACGCCACTTTCGTCATCCAAGCCGACCTCACGCAATCCCGATGCCGTCGAGAAACCCCGTCAAAACCCGACGATCCGCGGCTATTCCGTGTAATGACCTCGTTACACGCCGATCACCCGTAGCCCACACGGAGACGCGAGCCGCGAGCACGCTGGGCTCCGTTGAAGGTTCGGGGGCGCGCGAGGCTCACGCCTTTGCGCGGGGGGTCGGGCGGGGGATGCGGGCCGAGGAGGGGGGTGGGTGCGCGGCGGTGCGGGTTACTGCCTGGGCGTGCTTGAGGCGGGCTTGGGCCTCCTTCAGCTTGGCTTCGCGGAGGGCGGCGGCTCGCTTCTCCTCTTCGCGGGCCTTGCCGTCGCGGGACTCCTTCGCCGTCTTCTTCTCCGAGTACATGCGCTCGTCGGCGAGGGTGAGGAGCTCGTCGATCGTCGCCTTGCCGCCGGCGGGCTGGAACGCGGCGCCGGTGCTGCTGTGAAGACGATACGGCGTGTCGTGTTGCTTCGCGTCCTTGTCCATCTCGGCGCGGAGGCGGTCGAGGACGGTCGCGATCGAAGACTCGTCCGCGCCGTCGACGAGCGCGACGTACTCGTCGCCGCCGAGGCGCGCGACGATGTCCGACTCGCGGAACGTCGCCTTCAACACCGCGGCCATGCGCTGGATCGCGTCGTCGCCCGCCTCGTGGCCGTACGTGTCGTTGATCGTCTTCAGGCCGTTGAGGTCGCAGAACAGGATCGCGAAGGGACGGTTCGCGCGGATCGCGGTGCGGGCGTACTGGTTCGAGAGGACGGTGAAGCCGCGACGGTTGTAGAGGCCGGTGAGCTCGTCGCTGAGCGATTGCACCTGGAGCTCGGCCGCTTGCAGCGCGAGGAGCTCGAGGTCGTTTCGCTCGCGCGTCACGTCGCGGAAGACGACGACGCCGGCGAGGACCTCGCGCCGCTCGTTGCGCACCGGGCGGCTGGTCGCGCTGAGATGGACGCGCTCCTTCCCGTCGGAGGGGAGCGTCACCTCGAGGTTGTCGAGCGCCTCGCCGCGGAGCGCGCGGCCGAACGGGCCGTCGCCGAAGTCGAACGGCGTGCCGTCGACGCGGCGGACGCCGTTCCGGATCGCCTCGTCGATCCCGATCTGTCCCTGCCCGAAGCCGACCCCGAACATGCGCCGGAACTCCGCGTTCACGACGACGCACTTGCCGTCGCGGTCGACCGCCGCGACCGCGTCGCCGATGCTGTCGAGGATCGAGCCGAGGAGCGCGTTCTGGCGCTTCATGTCCTGCCGTCCGCTCTGGATGACGAAGTAGGCCGCCGCCGCGAAGGCGAGCGCGAAGAAGGTGCAGAAGAGCAGCACCATCCCCTCGACGTTGCGCTTGCTCCGCGCGTCCGCCTCGAGCACCGCGAGCGCGGCGTCCTCGTCGCCCCTCATCACGTCGAGCTGGATGCGCACCGCGCGGACGTTCGCCTCGTCGTAGCGGAGCGCGTCCGCGCGCGCCTGCTGCCGCGCGTCGTCCGCCGTGAGATCGTGGAGCCGCTTGAACGCCTCCTTCGCGCGATCGGGCCGCGCCTCGTCGACCGCGATGCGCGCCTCCGCGATCGTGAGCTTCACCTCCGTCGAGCGCGTGACCTGATCGACCGCGCGGAGGTACGCGCCGCGCGAGATGCTGAGCGCGAGGAGAGAGAGGAGGAGCCCGAGCGTGAGGAAGAGGAGAACGCCGGTCGGGGTCTGGTCGCGAAGGCCACCTTCGCGCGGGCTCGCGCCGAGCACCTGTTCTTCGGTCGACCGTTCCAAGCTCGAACCGAGACTATCGCAGGGACGCGCACACCATGATCGGACCGATCGAACCCACGAATTTCAGGTTTTTGAGCCGCCCAACCATCGAGAATCCTTCAGCACGCACTCTGTCCCACCTGTGGTACCCATGTTGCTTCGTAGGTGGGCATGCGGCCGCTCCACGCGATCTTTTGCCTCGTGCTCCTCCCCTCCGCCGTCGCGTGCACGAGCGCGAACGACGAACCCACGACGTCGTCGGAGGCGCAGATGACCGACACCGGTCCCGTCCTCGACTGCACGAAGCCCGGCTCGTTCCCGGAAGAAGCGATGCTCGCGCTGCCCGGCACCTACGAGCGCGTCGGGGCGTCGGCGGCGAACACGATGCGAGGGTTCACGATCGGCGCGCTCGAGGACATCGCGGGCTGGGCGGGCAAGAACGCGAGCTACACGCGCGACGTGACCGCGCCGTGCATGGACTTCGTCGCGATCGGCGACGGCTCGAGCCTCACGAAGGACAGCCCGCTG
The DNA here is from genome assembly GCA_019637155.1 of Labilithrix sp. NCBI lineage: Bacteria > Pseudomonadati > Myxococcota > Polyangiales > Labilitrichaceae > Labilithrix > Labilithrix sp. The sequence goes on from JAHBWE010000017.1 coordinate 242,333, forward strand.
CCGATGACGAGCGACGCGTGCGCGGGACAAACGGGTACGATCACGACGCTGATGGACAACCCCGCGCTCGGCGCGTTCCTCTCGTTCGAAGACGCGTCCGGCCTGCCGTTCGGCAAGGACTTCTACTTCGTGACGAGCTCGCGGATCGAAGACGACAAGCTCGTCGCGATGTGCCTCTCGAGCGCGAGCGGCGAGCAGTTCCTCGTGACACGCAAGGGGCCGTGAGCTGCTCTCGCCGGTCCTGATCGACGATCCGGAGCGGCTGCGCGCGCTCGCGACCGACTGGGCCGCGCTCCTCGAGGAGAGCGCGACGAACGAGATCACGCTCCATCCGACCTGGATGCTCGCGTGGTGGGACGCGTTCGGCGACGCCGGCGGCCGCCGCCTCTGCACGATCGCGTTCTACGAAGGCAGCCGCCTCGTCGGGCTCGCGCCGCTGCTCGCGCGGCCGTTCGTCCATCCCCCGCGCCTCCGCTTCCGCCGCCTCGAGTCCCTCGCGTCGGGCGAGGACGAAGCCGACGAGACGTGCTCGGAGCACCTCGGCCTCATCGCCGCGCGCGGCGCGGAGGGCGCGGTGGTGTCCGCCTTCGCGCGCACGCTCCGCGACGGCCGCTTCGGAGCGTGGGACGAGCTGGTGATCCCGGGCATGAACGACGAGAGCGCGCTCACGGAGCGACTCGCGTCCGAGCTCGAGGCGCGGCGCCTCTTCGTCGCGGTGGAGGAGCGCGCGATCGCGCCGTGGATCCCGCTCCCGCGCACGTGGGACGAGTACCTCGCGCAGCTCGACCCGCCGCGCCGCGAGCGCCTCACGCGCTGGCTCGACGCGCTCGAGCGCTGGGGCGCGCCGGCGCTCGTGCGCGCGCGCACGGCGGAGGAGCTCGCGGAGGCGCGCCGCGTCCTCGAGGCGCTCCATCGCGCGCACCACCCCGGCGGCGGCGTGTACGCGTCCGCCCGCTTCCGCCGCTTCCACGAGCGCGTGATGCCGGAGCTCCTCGCCCTCGGCGCGCTCGACGCCGGGTGGCTCTCCGTCCGCGGCGAGCCAATCGCTGCGTTCTACAACCTTCGCTGGAACGGCCGCGCGTGGCACTACCAGAGCGGGCACGCGCGCGGCGTCCCGGAGGACGTCCGCGTCGGGGTGACGCTGCAGGCGCTCCTCGTCCGCGCCGCGATCGAGGACGGCCTGCGCGAGTACGACTTCCTCGCCGGCGTCCTCGACTACAAGACGGCGCTCTCGCTCGAGCGGCGCCGCCTCGTGACGCTGCGCGCGGCGCGCCCTTCCCTCGTCGAGTCGGGGCGCCGGCTGACGTCGCTCCTCCGCCGCGTCGGCAAGGGGATGCGGCATCGCTCCGAGAGCCGCTAGACTGCCGCCTCGGTGAAGCGCTACGTCGCGGTGGCGGGGACGATCGGATCGGGCAAGAGCTCGCTCGTGGCGTGGCTCGTGAAGCGGTACGGCCTCGTCCCATACTACGAGCCCAACGACGAGAACCCGTACCTCGCCGACTTCTATCGCGACATGAAGACCTGGGCCTTCCACTCCCAGATGTTCTTCCTCGCGCACAAGCTCGCGCTCCATCAGGAGCTCCTCGCGAGCACGGCGCCCGCCGTGATCGACCGCACGATCTACGAGGACGCGGAGATCTTCGCGCGCAGCCTCAAGGACCAGCGCTACCTGAGCGCCCGCGACTGGAAGGTCTACGAGAAGCTCTACGAGGGCATCAAGCGGACGCTCCCGCCGCCCGACGTGCTCATCGCCGTCACCTGCAGCCTCGCGACGTCGAAGAAGCGCATCGCCCGCCGCGGCCGCGAGATGGAGCAGGCGATCCCGACGCCCTACCTCCGCCGCCTCCACCGTCTCTACAGCGCGTGGTTCGACGGCTACGACCTCGGCCCGATCGTCCGCATCGACACCACCGACCTCGACTACGTCGAGAACCTCGTCGACCTGATCGAGCTCCAGCAGACCCTCGACCGCGTGCTCCTCGTCTGACGAGGTAGGATCGAAGCGCGACCATGCCGACTCGTGCCTCCGGTCTCCGTGAGCTCGCGCCGAGGTTCGATGCGTTCTTCGTGGACGTCTGGGGCGTCCTTCATCATGGCGACGGGCCCTTCGACGGGGTCGTCGGCGCGCTCGAAGGGCTCGCCGCGGCGGGGCGCGAGGTCGTCCTCCTCACCAACACGTCGCGGCTCGGTAACGCGGTCGCGGCGACGCTCGGCGGGATGGGGATCGATCGCGCGCTCTTCCACGACGTCGTCACCGCCGGCGACGTGACGCGCGCCGCGCTCGCCCTCCGCGCGCCGCCGCTGCCGCGCGCGCCGCGCTGCTATCACTACGGCGCAGCGTCGTTCGTGCCGTGGCTCTTCGCGCTCGATCTCGCCTTCACCGACGACGTCGCCGACGCCGACCTCGTCGTCGCGACTGGCGCGGTGGCGGACGACGCCGAGCTCGACGCCGCGCGCGCGCACCTCGCGAGCGCCGCCGCGCGCAAGGTGCCGCTCGTGTGCACGAACCCCGATCGCGTGATCCCGACCGCCGGCGGTCCGAAGCTCGGGCCCGGCGCGGTCGCGCACGCCTACGCCGAGCTCGGCGGCCCGATCTTCCTCTACGGCAAGCCGTACGCGCCGATCTACGCCGAGGCGCGGCGGCGGATCGACGCGACGCGCATCCTCGCGCTCGGCGACACGCTCGAGACCGACGTCCGCGGCGCCCGCGACGCCGGGCTCCCCTCCGCCCTCGTCGCGCGCTCCGGCGTGCACGCCGGCGTGGCCCCCTCCGCCCTCGACGCCCTCTTCGAGCGCGAGCACGTCACCCCCGACTTCGTCCTCGACCGATTCGTTTGGTAGCTCAAATCAGAATCAGAGCGCGTCGAGCCGGAGGACGTTTCCTTGCTTTCGATCCGTCAGCCAGATCTTCCCGTCCGGCCCGAAGGTAAATCCGGAGAGCGCGCCGCGGCCGAGGCCGGTGTCGAGGGAGCGCAGCGGGTTGCCGGATTTGTCGAACGCGTAGAAGGCCCCCGTCGCCGCGTCGGTGACGTAGATGACGCCGCGGCGGACCTCGAGGCCGCTCGGGTGCGTCAGGAAGCCGGGCGCGACCACCTCCTCGACCGCGGTGCCGTTCATCACGACACCCTTCTTCAGGATCTCGTTCTTGCGCGGGAGCTCCTTGCCTTCGGTGCCCTTGGTCGTGTCGAGCCGGACGATGCGGGCGTTGCCGGTGTCCGCGACGTACAAGAACCGGTCGGCGGGATCGTAGAAGACGTGGCTCGAGACGCCGTCGACGCCCTTCACCTGCTCGACCGCGTACCGGTAGATCTCGCCGTCGCTGTGGTCGTCCTCGCCCGGACCGTGGGGCTTGTTGAAGTTGTAGCGCTCGAGCGCGCCGAGCTCGCCGTTGAACACCCAGAACACGTTCCTCTCGACGTGCGCGATGCCGCGGCACATCGACGTGTTGTGCAGCATGTCGTAGTGGGAGCCGAGCCCGCCCGGCGTGGGCTTCGCGAAGACCGAGAGGTCCGACGTGAAGAGCGCCGGGCCCATGAAGTAGTTGCCGAGGAGGCGCGGATCGTTCTGCGCGTTGTCGTTGTCGCCGCAGATGCCCCAGAAGCCGTTCGCTCCCCACGCGAACGCCGGCGGCTTGTGCATGAAGTGCACCGCCGCGGGATCGATGATCTCTTCCCACGTCCCCGGCGACGTCTCCGAGATCCCCTTGCCGACGTGAACGGAGTCGTTGCCGTAGCCGATCGCCCACGCCTCGGTCGGATCGTCGCCGTTGAACTGGACGTCGACGAGCTGCACCGCGGCGCCCTTCTCCGCGGTGTAGATCGTCGTCAGCTTGACCGAGCCGGGCGTCCCGTCGCCGGTGCCGATCTCGCTGCCGTCGCCGATCGGCACGCACGTCGCCGCCGCGACGTCGCACGTCTCGCCTTCGACCGGACACTCCTCGTCGAGGGCGCACGCCGCGGGCTCGAGCGGCCCGGCGTCGGGCGGGACCGAGACGTAGACGACCTTCTTGTCGGACCCGCACGCGAAGCCGATCGCTCCGAGGAGGAGGACGCCGGCGACCAAGGGAAAGCGTGCAAGATTCGACATGCCGACCTTTGGATTTATCGCCCGCTCGCCGCCGCGGCAACTCCTCCATCAAAGCTCGCGGAGGCGCCTCTCGACGACGTCGTCGGCGCCGTCCGCCATCGCGTCGAGGACCACGCGGACGCGATCGTCCGCCGTAGCCACCGCCGCGCGGCGGACCGGCTCGACGTCGCCGGCCACGCGGAGGGCGAGGGCCGCGCCGACGCGCTCGTCCGGCGTGACGTCGGCGCTCGCGAGCACCGACCGCGCGAGCTCGGTGACGTTGCCGCTCGCGCGGTAGCCGCCGTCCAGCGCGGAGACGATGCGCGCGCGCCACTCCGGGAGCGAGAGGCCGCCGCGCTCGAAGAGCGCGCCGATCGCCGCGCCGCCGCCCACGGCGCGCTCGCGAGCGGCGTGGACGACGGCGTCGACGCGAGCGCCGTCGACGCCGATCCCGCGAAGGACGTTCGGAAGGGCGGGGTCGCCGGCGCGGTACGCCTTCCGCTTCCAGCCGCGCTCGACGAGGACCCCGTCACGACCGACGACCACGCGCGGCGCGGCGAGCAGCTTCACGAGCGGCACGTAGAGCGCCATCTGGAGGAGCGCGCTCCCGGCCTGGAGCGCGTCGACCTCCCGGCCCCGCGAAGCGGCGAGAAGGAAAGCGGACACGACCATCGCGAAGGCGTAGACGCCGAACCCGAGCAAGAGGTGGAGCCACCGCCGCGACGGCATCGCGAGGTCGACAGGGAGGCGCGCGCCCTCGGGCCCGAAGCCGAGCGCGCTCACGATCGTCGCCGCCGCGGCGGCGTCGTTCAGGCGGAGGTGGAGGCGGTCGCCGTTCGCGAGCGTGAGCTCCACGGTGGAGACGTGGACGCCGGGGTGCGGGCGATGGACCGCGAGCGCGCTCACGATCGACGAGCGCGGGACGATGCGCGTCCCCTTCCGCTCGCGCCGGAGGACGACCGCGTCCGGCGTCACCTCGACCTCGCCGCGATGGAACGAGTCGACGAAGGAGAGGACGAAGCTCGCGACGATCGCGACGAAGCTCGTCACCGACACGAGCCCGTAGACGGAGTACAGATCCGGGCCGAGCCAATTGAACCGGAGCGCCACCATCAAGAGGCCGTTGAGGACGTAGAGGCCCTTGAAGATCCGCGAGAAGAGCCGCGGCAGCGCGACGCGATTCACGCTGAGATAGGCCGGAAACCGCATCGCCCTCGATCACTATACAGCTGATGCCAGCGTGAACCCGCCGTGCTCCAATGGATCGTCGGATGACGCCGGAGCAGGAGGAGTGGATCTCGACGATGGTCCGTGGCGGCTACCTCACGGCCGATCAGATCGTGCGCGCGCTCATGGAAGACGAGGTCGATCGCGAGGACCTCGAGATCGACGAGAGCCAGCTCGCGGAGCTCGTCGACGCGAAGATGCGGGAGCGGCGACGGGAGCTGCAGCTCGCCGGCGCGTCGGCCTACGATCGTCTGAGCGACGTCTTCGACCTCCTCGAAGACAGCGGCATCTTCGCGCGCGAGAACTACTGGTGCTGCCAGTCGTGCGCGTACGCCGCGATCGACGAAGAGATCGCGGAGGCGCTCGAGGCGGGCGAGGAGGTGCGCGGCTACGTCTACTTCCACTCGCAAGACACCGACCGCGCGGTCGAGAGTGGCGAGCTCCTCTTGCGGTTCGGCGGGCTGAGCGGAGAGCCGCTCCGCCTCGAGAGGGAGGCGACGCAGCAGATCGGCGAGGAGGTCACGACCGCGCTCGAGGACGCCGGCTTCGAGGTCCGCTGGTCCGGCTCGCCGGGGGAGGCGATCACGATGACGATCGCCTGGGACAAACCTCCCCCCGCGGCGGCGCGCGACCTTCACTGACCCAAGCCGTGCTCCTTCGCGATCGCGGCGTTCTTCTCGTCCGCGCGCTTCAGCGCGGGGCGCGCGTCGAGGCGCTCGACGTACGCGGTGAAGGCGGGGCGCGCGTCGAGCATCTTCGTCATGAGCATGTAGCGGACGGTGCCGCCGAAGATGACGTCGGCCATCGAGAAGGTGGAGCCGAGGAGGAAGTCGCGACCGGTGACCGCCTTCTCCATCGCCGCGAGCATCGCGTCGTACGTGCCCCAGCCGACCTGGCTGTCCTTGAGCTGCCAGCCGCCCATCTTCGCCGTCACGCCGGGCTCGACGACGGAGGGCGCGAAGAACGACCAGCGGAGGTACGTCCCGCGCGCGGGGTCGTCCATCTTCGGCGACAGGCGGCCGTACGCGTACCTGTCCGCGAGGTAGAGGTCGATCGCGGCGCACTCGGTGACGACGGCGTCGCCGTCGACGAGGACGGGCACCTTGCCCATCCCGTTGAGCGCGACGTAGTCGGCGGACTTCTGCTCGCCTTTCATGATGTCGACCCAGCGAAGCTCGTACGGCTCGCCGACCTCTTCGAGCGCCCAGACGACGCCGGCCGCGCGCGAGTACGGATGGTGATGGAGGACGATGGACATGGTGACCGCCTTTCGCGGCGAAGGTAGCTCCATCCGGATCCTCGAGGCTGAGGCTCGATGCCGCCGTTTCGGAACGATGCTATGCGGGGCCGGAGAATGGAGTGTCGTCGCGTCGCGGTCGTCGTCGCCCTTGGCGTGCTCGCGCTCGTCGCGGCGTCGTGCGACGAGCATCTTCCGGCGCGCCTCGACCGGCCCGGCGCCGCGCCACCGGACGCGGGCGGCGTCGACGCGGATCCCCCGGTCGACGCCGGCGCCGACGCGCCGGTCGACGCGGCGGACGACGTCCTCGTGGTGCCGCTCGACGGCGGGCCGTGCAACGTCCGCGTCGACGCGCCGCCGATCACGGGCGCGAACCACGTCGCCGTGGGGACGCCGATCGTGTACGCGTCGAACCCGCCTTCGAGCGGCGAGCACTACGGGGCGTGGGCGAACTTCCAGGAGTATAGCCGCGAGATCGACGACGGCTACCTCGTCCACAGCATGGAGCACGGCGCGGTGGTCCTCTTCTACGAGTGCGACGACGACGCGAGCGCGGCCTGCGCCGACATGGTCACGCAGCTCCGCGCCGTCCGCGCCGCGGTGCCGACCGATCCGTCGTGCAGCGAGGCGATCCGCGTCCGCGTGATCATCGCGCCGCGCTCGTCGAACGACGTCCCCGTCGCCGCCGCCGCGTGGGGCCACACCTACCGCGCCGACTGCGTCGACCCCCTCACGCTCGGCGCCTTCATCCAGGCTCACTACGCGAAGGCCCCCGAGGACTTCTGCTTCGCGGGCAGCGTGTTCTAGGGGTGCAGCATTCCGGCGGCGGCGGCGCGGAAATCTGAAATGAAAGCGCGCCCCGAGAAATCCGCGGGCGTGCGGTTGCGCGGCCCACATCGTCGTACATAGATACTCTCATGTTTTCATGCTCGCGCGGGTGGATGTGGACGTGCCTTCTTCCTCTCGCCCTCGCGGGCAGCGCCTGCGTGGCGGACGACGGCGACGCCGACGCCGACGGCGCGGACGAAGGCGCGATCGCGAACGGGACGCGCGAAGAGGGGCGCGTGCCCGTCGCGTCGTACGGCACCGTGTGCACGGCGACGTTCGTCTCGCGCGCGCGCTGCCTCATCACGGCGGCGCACTGCAGCGGCGGGTCGCTCCAGATGGGGCCGGACGTGAACGTCGGGCTCTCCGACCCGCGCCTCAAGACGACGTTCAGCGCGCGCAGCCTCTCGCTCCGCGACTCGACCCCGCTCCCGCGCTACGCCGGCGGCTCCTTCGACTGGAGCCCCGCCGACGACATCAAGATCCTCTGGGCGTCGGCCTCCGCGAGCCCCGGTCCGCGCACGGTCGATCACCGGAGCGACTACAGGCCGATCCCGCTCGACTTCTCCACCCCCGTGCGGAACGACCCGTACACGATCCACGGCTACGGCTTCAACGTGTGCGACGAGACCGGCGACGGCGTCCTCCGCTACGGCTTCTTCCGCGGCGGCAACGTCACGAACTCCACCGGCGGCGCGATCCCCGGCGTGCGCGTCGCGAGCACGCCGACGCTCCTTCGCCTCAGCGGGAGCAACGGCCGCTACGGGATCTGCCAGGGCGACAGCGGCGCGTCGGTGCGCTCGAACCTCGGCGTCCGCGGCGTCATCGGCTGGAGCCTCAACGGCTCGAACGACGGCTACGCCACGACCCTCGCGCCCTACCGCCCGTGGTTCGAGCGCAACGTGCTCGGCGCGGGGGCGCGCTTCTGCAACCCGAGCTGGCCCGTCGTCGTGCGAGGGCCCGGCGCGGTCGACCTCGCGATCGAGGGCGGCGTGGTCGCGCGCCACCGCACGACCGGCGGCGACGTGAACCCGTGGGACGCGAACGCGATCGAGTCCGCGGGCGCGACCGGCCTCGCGGCGACGAACGGCGCGGCGGTGCGCGTGCGCGGCAACGATCCGCTCGCGCCGGTGCGCCTCCGCGTCACGACGCGCGCGAACGTGACGTGGCCCGCCGGCCAGTGCGTCGAGTCGACGAGCACGACCTGCACGGTGACGCTCGATCCCACCGTCGAGGACCGCACGGAGCTCACGTTCGCGGCGGCGCCCTGAGCTCACGCCGGAGCGCGCTCCTGGCGGCGTGATAGCCACACATCCCGTGGACCCCTGCCCCCGGCGGCGTCGACGAGGAGCATAGATAAATACCCCGCGCCGGCGTCGAATACGGATCGCACGCCGGCACGGGCCTGAAGAAGAGCGAGCCGAGCCCGCCGCTGATGTCGCCGCCGGCGAAATTGGCGTCATGCGCTTCGAGCTCGCGCGGCCCGAGCACCGCGCGCGCGAGGACGACGTCGCGGAAGCCGGGCGCGAATCGCTCTATCTGCGCTTCGATAGCCTCTCTCATATCCAAAGTAGAGCCGTTCGGTACATGGCAATACGCCCAGAGCGTATGCCGCTCCGGCGGGGCGCGCGTGTCGTCGAAGAGGCTCGGCTGCGCGACGAGGACGAAGGGGCGCTCGGGGTGCTCGCCGCGCGTGACGGCCGCCTCCGCCGCCGCGATCTCCTCGAACGTCCCGCCGACGTGCACCGTCCCCGCGCGCCGGCACTCCTCCGCCCGCCACGGCACCGGCGCGCGGAGCGCATAGTCGATCTTGAAGGCGCCGGGACCGCGCTCCCAGCGGCGGAGGCGCGCGCGGTAGCGCTCCGGCAGCCGCGCCGCCGCGACCTGCTCCAGGATCGCCGGCGACGTGTCGAACAGCACCGCGCGCGCGGCGAGCGAATCCAGGTCCCGGACGCGCACGCCGCCGGTGACCTCGCCGCCGTGCGTCCGCAGCACCGAGACGAGCGCCTCCGCGATCCGCTGCGAGCCGCCGCGCGCGAACGGCCAGCCGCACGCGTGCGCCGACGCGGCGAGGAGGAGCGCAAACGACGCTGTGAACGGCGCGTCGAGCGGCAAGAACGAGTGCGCCGCGAGCCCGGCGAAGAGGGCCCGCGCCCGCGCGCCCTCGAAGGCGCCGCGCGCGAGCATGCGCGCGGAGAGCGCGGCGCGGAGCCCGAACCGCGCGAGCTTCAGCGGATGCCGCGGCACGTGCAACACCGGCGCGAGAACGTCGCCGGCGAGCGCGCGAAGGTCCCGCGCGAGCGGCCGGATCACGATGCGGTACGCCGCGCCGTCGCCGCCCAGCGCGCGCGCCGTCTCGTCGACCGACGCGAAGAGCGCGCCCGCGCCGCCGTCGTCGAGCGGGTGCGCGACCGCGATCGGCGGCTGCGCCCAGCGGAGCCCGTGCTCCGCGAGCGGGAGCGTCGCGAAGAACGGCGACAGCACCGCGAAGGGATGCACCGCCGAGCAGACGTCGTGGCGATACCCCGGCTCCGTGAGCGCGGCCGTGCGCGTCCCGCCGCCGATCGTGGGCTCCGCCTCGAGGACGCGGACGCGGACGCCCGCGCGGGCGAGCACGATCGCGGCAGCGAGGCCGTTCGGCCCACTGCCGACCACGACCGCGTCGTCGTTACCGCGAGTGTGGCGCTGACCCATCGCCTGCAGCATCTGCACGCGGGGGGCCAACGGTGAGGACCAGCTTGCCGGTCGTGGTGCCGCTCTCGATCGCGCGGTGCGCGTCGGCGACGGCGTCGAACGGGAACGCGCGCGTCGCGGGCGGCGTGATCGCGCCGCGGTCGGCGAGCGCCATCAGGCGCGCCCTCGCCTCGTCGATGAGCGCGCGCTCCTCGAACAGGTAGCTCAGGTTGAACGCCATCACGCTCTTGTTGTCGTTCGTGAGGTCGAGCGGGTTGAACCGCGGCGTGCGGAGCCAGTCGAGCGCGAGCTTCGGCCAGCTCGGGGTGCCCGGGCCGCCGCGCCGCATCATCGTGTGGAACCCGTAGACGACGAGGCGCCCGGTCGGACGGAGGTGCTCGTAGCTCCCTGCGAGCGTCTCGACGCCGTTCGCGTCGAGCACGACGTCGTAGCCCTTCGGCGCGTACCGCTCCGCCGCCGCCCAGAGGTCCTCGCTACTCTTGTCGATCACGTGCTCCGCGCCCTGCTCCTTCGCGACCTTGACCTTGTGCGGCGCGCCGACGACGCCGATCGCGCGGAGCTCGTACGCGCGCGCGAGCTGGAGGAGCGCGGTGCCGACGCCGCCGGCGGCGGAGTGGACGAGGAGCGAGGCGCCCTTCCGCGGGTGCGCGAGCTCCGAGAGCGCGTAGTCCGCGGTGAAGAACACGACCGCGAAGCCCGCCGCCGCTTCCATCGACCACGCCGCGGGGAAGCCGAACGCCTGATGCTCGGGAACGACCACGCTCGTCGCGTAGCCGTCGAAGCGCGTGAGCCCGATCACGCGATCGCCGACGCGGTGCCGCGTGACGCCCTCGCCCACGCGATCGACGCGCCCCGCGACCTCGAAGCCCGGCGTGATCGGCCAGCCGACGTACTCCTTCGCCGACGCGTAGAGGCCCATCCGCACGATGCAGTCGGCGAAGTTCACGCCGATCGCCTCCACCGCGATGCGGACCTCGCCCTGCGCCGGCTCGCGCGCGGCGACCTCCTCGATCTCGAGCTTCTCGTAGCCCCCCGCGGAGCGGATCCGGACGCGCTTCACGATGACGAACATTATGCGCGCCTCGCGCCCGCGTCGCGTCGCATTCGGATACCTTGCGGCGATGGAGCTCGCGACCCTCGAACAGCTCGCGCTCGGCGATCGCGCCGCCGCGCTCGCCACGCTGCTGCCCGGCACGGTGGATCACGACTACTGGCGCGGCGTCCTCCTCCAGCACGACGGGCGCCTCGACGAGGTCGACGCGCTCCTCGCGAGCTGGGAGGACCGCCACGGCCGGCAAGAGCAGCGCTACGTCACCCTCGCGCGACGCCAGCTCCTCCTCAAGATGCAGCGCGATCTGCCGGCGGCCTCCGAGGAGGTCCGGCGCGAGACCGACACGAGGCTCGACGATCGCGCCGAGGTCGTCGCGCAGGCGCAGCGCTTCCCGACGCGGCTCGACCCGCTCGACGACCGCGCCGTCCTCGCCGACGCGCTGCGGCGGCGCCAGAACCTCGACGACGTCACCGACGCCGCGCTGCCGGACCTCCTGCGCGATCCCTCGTTCGACGCGCGGCGGTACCGGCGTCCGCTGCTCGCGCGCCTCCGCCGCGCCGACCTCCCGCGCGTGCTCGACCTCGTCGCGGACGACCTCGTCGACAAGAACGGATCGAGCGGGCGCTTCGGCGCGCTCGCCATCCACTCGCTCCTGACGCTCGCGCAGCTCCACGACCTCGCGGCGCGCCTCTCGTGGCTGCGCGAGCAACGTTCGTGGGTCGACGCCGTCCTCGCGCGCCTCGCCCCTCCTTCGTGGATCGACGTGCGCGTCGATCGCGACGAGCGCGCCCGGCTCCTCGAGCGCGCGCTCGCGTTCGCGGAGCCGCTCGCGCCCGCGTTCAACACGCTGAAGGCGACCCTCCTCTACCATCGCCTCGAGCTCGATCGCGAAGCCGGCATCTACGATCGCCAGCGCTTCCGCGCCTACCTCGAGCTCCCGCGCGTCGCGGAGTGGGTCCTCCGCGCGCGCGTCGAGTCGGTCCCGCAGGACCGCTTCGTCGTCCCCGGCAACGCCGCCGCCGGCGCGCTCGGGCTCTCCGAGATCGGAGACGACGCGCCGCTCGTCCGCGACTACCTCGCGCGCTTCCTCGAAGGCGAGGACCCGAGCGCGTTCAGCGACCTCCTCGATCGCGACTGGCTCGCGCGCCACTGGGCCGCGACGCGCCTCCTCGCCGGAGCGAGCGGCGCGGAGGCGGAGCGCTGCGCGAAGGTGCTCGCCGCGGGCGAGCGCGAGGCGCTGCGCGATCGCGTCGACATCGAGCTCGCGCCGCAGAACCCGCGCACCTACGGCGCGGACGACGACGTCGCGCTCGACGTCGACGTGAAGAACGTCCCCGAGCTCGAGGTGAAGGTGTTCCGCATCGACGCGCTCGCGTACTGGATCGCGCGGAGCGCCGAGGTCGACACGAGCATCGACCTCGACGGCATGGTCGCGAGCGGCGCGGAGAAGAAGCTCGCCTTCGATGACCCGCCGATCCGCCGCCGCCGCATCCGCGTCGAGCTGCCCGAGTGCAAGGTGCCCGGCACGTACGTCGTCGAGCTGATCGGCAACGGCCGCTCGAGCCGCGCGCTCGTGCGAAAGGGCTCGCTCCGCCACCTCGCGCGCACGACCGCGGCCGGGACGAGCGTGACGATCACGGACGAGCGCGGCGCGCCGCTCCCGGCCGCGCGGCTGTGGCTCGGCGCGCGCGAGCTCACCCCGCGCGACCCCGCCGAGGGCGGCGGGATCACGATCCCGTTCGCGACGAGCGGCGGGGTCGTCGCCGCGCTCCTCGTCCATGGAAGCGTCGTCCAGCGCATCACGATCGATCGCCCGTACGAGCAGCCCGTCCTCGCCGCCGGCTTCCACGTCGAGCGCGAGTCGCTCGTCGCGAACCAGGACGCGCGCCTCCTCTGCCGGCCGAAGCTCACCCTCGGCGGCGCGCCGGTCTCGCTCGCGCTGGTCGAGGACGCGCGGATCGAGATCACGGCGTCGGACCTCTCCGGCACCTCCACCTCGCGCACGCAGCCCGTCGTCCTGCGCGACGACGAGGACGTCACGGTCGATCTCAACGTCCCCGACGGCACGATCCAGCTCTCGCTCCAGCTCCGCGGCCGCGTCCGCGTCGCGTCGCGGCAAGAGACGGTCGAGGTCGCGGACGGCGCGTACGGTCCGCTCAACGTCATCCAGTCGACCGAGATCACGTCGTCGCTGCACCTCGCGCGCGTCGCGTCGGCGCCGGGAGAGGATCGCTTCGTCCTCTCCTTCCTCGGGAAGACGGGCGAGCCGCTCGCCGGCCGCGCGATCGCGATCGCGCTCCAGCATCGCATCACCGCGACGCTGCTCCAGACCACGCTCGAGACCGACGAGCGCGGCGAGATCGACCTCGGGCCGCTCGCGGGCAAGGTCATGCGCGTCGTCGCGACGTGGCCGGTCGGGCAGCGCACCTTCTGGCTCGGCGCCGCGGCCGAGGTCCCGCCTCCCGCGGTCCACGCGCTCGAGGGCGAGCCGATCGTCCTGCCGCGCCCGCGCGAGACGCGCTCCGTCCTCGATCTCTCGCTCATGGCCGTGCGCCAGGGCGCGAACGTCGGCGACGAGAGCGCGCACGCCTCGCTCGTCGACCGAACGATCGCGATCGAAGGCCTCGCCGCCGGCGACTATCGACTCGACGTCGACGGCGCGACGACGGCGATCACGGTCGTCCCGCGCGCCGGCGAGGTCCACGCCGCCGCGCACCCGTCGGCCGCCGCGCGCGCGTGGGTCCAGGCCGGCGAGATGCTCCTCGAGCTCCCGCCTCCGCTCCCCGTCGTGCGCCGGCTCGAGGCCGACGGCGACGCGCTCGTCCTCCACGTCGCGAACGCGACGCCGTCGACGCGCGTGCACTTCGTCGCGACGCGCTTCCTCGCCGATCCCGTCATCGCGCCCTCGGGCACGCCGCCGCGACCGCGCGCGCCGCTCGCGTTCCGCGCCGAGCGCGCGACGGCGCGCTACGTCTCGGGCCGCGACATCGGCGACGAGTACCGCTACGTCCTCGAGCGGCGGAAGGCGCAGCGCCGGCCGGGCATGATGCTCGAGAAGCCGAGCCTCCTCCTCCACCCGTGGCCGCTCCGCACCACCTCGACCAAGCGGCAGGAGGCCGCGAGCGGCGGCGTCTACGCGGCCGCCCCTCCGCCGCCGCCGGGGCCGGCCATGCGCCCCGCGCCCTCGATGCCGGCGCGCGCGATGCGCAGCATCGCGCCACAACGCGAACGCAGCGCGACGGAGCAGCCCGGGTTCCCGACGGTCGACTTCCTGCCCGCGAGCGCGGTCGTGCTCTCGAACCTCCGCCCCGACGCGGACGGCGTCGTGCGCGTGCCGCGCGCGGACCTCGGCGCGAGCGCGCAGCTGCTGCTCGCGTTCGTGCTCGATCCCTCGCTCCCGGCGCCGCTCCACGCCGACGTCGCGCTCCCGCCCGCTCCGCTCCGCGCGCGCGATCTCCGCCTCAAGCTCGCGCTCGATCCCGCGCGTCACTTCGCCGAGCAGCGCCGCATCGACGGCGCCCCCGCCGGCACGCCCCTCGTCGTGCCCGACGTGCGGAGCGGGAAGATCGAGCTCGTCGACACGCTCGCGCGCGCGCATCAGCTCCTGACGACGCTCACCTCCGACCCGACGGAGCTCCGCGAGCTCTCGTTCGTCACGGAGTGGGCGGCGCTCGACGAGGCGACGCGGCGCGCGCGCTACAGCAAGTACGCGTGCCACGAGCTACACCTCTTCCTCTGGAAGAAGGACCGCGCCTTCTTCGACGCGGTCGTGCGCCCCGCGCTCGCGAACAAGCGCGAGAAGGCGTTCGTCGATCGCTTCCTCCTCGGCGCCGACCTCGGATCGTTCCTCGAGCCGTGGGCGTTCGGTCGCCTGAACACGGTCGAGCGCATCCTCCTCGCCTCGGCGGTGCCCTCCCTCCGCCCGTCGCTCGCGCGCCTCGTCGGCGACACCGTCGACCTGACGCCGCCCGATCCCGAGCGCGACGCGCGGCTCGTCGCGACTCTCCTCGGCGCCGCGGCGCTCGAGGAGGGCGGGGGCGAGCTCGCCGAAGCGGCCCCGGAGATGGCCTTCCTCGAAGAGCGCTCGGCCTACGACGAGGACGAGGCGCCGAAGCGCAAGAAGGGAGGGCGCGCGCGCCAGGAGGGCGACACCGATCGTCCCGTCGCGATCGGTGGTCCTGGCGGCGGCGGCGCCGACGGCCTCCGCTCCGACCTCCTCGAGCGCAAGCGCGCCGCGCCGCTCTACCGCGGCGCCGACAAGACGCAGGAGTGGGCCGAGGTCCAGTGGTGGAAGCGGCGGCGTGACGAGATCGACGAGTCGCTCATCGCGCCGAACCGCTTCTGGCGCGACCTCGCCGAGCACGTCCGCGCCGGCGGCGACGGCCCGTTCCTCTCCCCTCACGTCGGCGACTGCGCGGCGAGCTTCGCCGAGGCGATGTGCGCGCTCGCGTTCCTCGACCTGCCGTTCGTCGCGGCGAAGCACACGACCGAGCTCGAGGAGACGCGCCTCACCGTGGTCCCGGCGAGCCACGCCCTCGCCGCGCGGTCGTCGCTCGTCGAGATCGCCGCGCGCGCCAAGGACGCGCCGCCGCCCGCCGTCCTCGTCGGTCAGAGCTACGTGCGGAGCGACGATCGCTGGGAGTGGGACGGCGCGGAGCAGCGCGAGAAGCGCGTCGCGGGCGAGATGATCGCCGGCGTCGTCTACCGCTGCCTCGTCGTCGTCACGAACCCGACGAGCGCGAGCGAGAAGCTCGACGTGCTGATGCAGATCCCGAAGGGCGCGCTCCCGGTCGCGAGCGGTTTCCTCACCCGCACGGTGACGGTCCACCTCTCGCCCTACGGCACGCAGTCGCTCGAATACGCCTTCTATTTCCCCCTCCCCGGCCGCTTCTCGCATTTCCCGGCCCACGTCACGCGGGGCGGCGCGCTCCTCGTCGCGGCGGAAGCTCGCGAGCTCGAGGTCGTGCGCGAGCCCTCCACCGTGGACCAGGCCTCGTGGTCGCACGTCTCCCAGCGCGGCTCCCTCGCCGAGGTGCTCGCGTTCCTCGAGGGCGCGAACCTCGGGCGCGTCGACCTCGAGCGCGTCGCCTGGCGCATGCACGATCGCGAGGCGTTCACGCGCGTCACCGAGCTCCTCGCCGCGCGCCGCGTCTACGACGATCGCCTCTGGGCCTACGCGCTCTTGCACCACGACCGCGGTCGCGCCGGCGAGTGGCTGCGGCATCAGGAGGACTTCCTCCGCGAGGGGGGCCCGGAGCTCGACGGCGTCGTCGATCCGGTCGAGCGCGCGTGGTTCCAGCACCTCGAGTACGCGCCGCTCATCAACGCGCGCGCGCATCGCCTCGGCGCGCAGCGGCGCATCCTCAACGACGGGCTCGACGCGCAGTACCGCGCCTTCCTCGACGTCGTGGCGCACCGCGCGAAGCCGGCGAGCGACGCGCTCCTCGCGGCGGCGCACTACCTCCTCTGCATGGACCGCGTCGAGGACGCGATCGCCTTGCTCGATCGCGTCCGCCCCGGCGAGATCGAGGCGAAGCTGCAGCACGACTACCTCGCGGCGTACGTCGCCTGCTACCGCGGCGACCTCGCGGCGGCGCGCCGCCTCGCGACGCCGTGGGCGACCGTCGCGATCGATCGCTGGCGCAGCCGCTACGGCGCGCTCGTGGAGATGCTCGACGAGGTCGAGGGCACCGGCGCCCCGCCGCCGGAGGCCACCTCCGTCGACGCCGATCAGCGCGACCGGCAGATGACGCAGGCGGCGGCGCGCCAGGCGTCGCTCGACATCGCGGTCCGCGGCGGCGACATCACGATCACGCACGCGAACCTCGCCGAATGCCGAGTTCGATTCTTCAAGATGGATATCGAGCTCGTCTTCTCGCGCCAGCCGTTCGTCCAGAGCGACGTCGACCGATTCTCGTTCATCGAGCCGGGCCTCGTCCTCGACGTCGCGCTCACCGCCGGCGCGGCGACGACGGCGGTGCCGATCCCGCCGTCCCTCCACGGCGCGAACCTCGTCATCGAGGCGGTCGCGCCGGGCCTCCGCCGCTCCGTCGCGCACTACGCGCACGACCTCGGCGTCCAGGTCGCGCACGCGTTCGGCCAGCTGCGCGTCGTCCGCGCGTCCACCGGCGCGTCGCTCCCGGCGGTGTACGTGAAGGTCTACGGCCGCGAGCGCGGCGGCCGCGTCGCGTTCTTCAAGGACGGCTACACGGACCTCCGCGGCCGCCTCGACTACGCGACGCTCTCGACCGACGACCTCGATCGCGTCGAGCGCTTCGCGATCCTCGTCGCGTCCGACGACGCGGGCGCGACGATCGTCGAGGCCCCACCTCCGACCCGCTGACCACCGTGAAGATCGCGACCTGGAACGTCAACGGCCTCCGCGCGCGCCACGCCCAGCTCCTGGACTGGATCGCGTGGGAGAAGCCCGACGTCCTTTGTCTCCAGGAGATCAAGGCCACCCACGCGCAGATCCCCGACCCGCTCACGACCCTCCACGAATATTGGAATTACTGGCACGGCGGCCCGAAGGGCTATTCGGGAGTCAGCCTCCATCTTCGCCGCTCCACCTTCCCCGCCAGCCCGGCCTTCACCCACCCCGCGTTCGACAACGAATTTCGCATCGTCGACGCCCTCGTCGCGGGCGTCCGCTACGCCTCCGTCTACGTCCCCAACGGCGGCAAGGACTTCGCGGCGAAGATGGATTTCCTCCGCCACCTCGAGCAATGGACCGCCGCCCGCCGCGCCGACGGTGAGACGCTGGTCGTCTGCGGCGACCTCAACGTCGCCCTCACGGAGGCCGACGTGCATCCAAGCCAGGTGAAGCCGGGCCAGATCGGCGTACGCCCCGACGAACGCGCGCTCCTCCGCGCCGCGATCGATCACGGCCTCGTCGACCTGCTCCGCGCCACCTACCCCATCGACGCGAGCGTCTACACGTGGTGGCCCCCGTGGCGCGGCCTCCGCGAGAAGAACCAGGGCTGGCGCATCGACTTCATCCTCGCGAGCGAGGCGCTCGCCGCCACGACGACGAGCTGCGTGGTCCGCAAGGAGGTCCTCGGCAGCGACCACGCCCCCGTCGTCGCCACGTTCTGACGCGCCCTCACTGCCGCGGCTCGAGGAACATCGAGCCACGGCCGAAGGACGGCGGCACCGCGTAGTGCAGCCTCGCCTGGGCGTGGGGGCGCGCATGATGCTCGCACCACATCCGCTCGCCCCCGCTCTGCCGGCGCGCCTCGAGGCAAGCCTGGCACGGCGGCTCGATCGCCGGCGCGTCCTCCCGCGCCCGAGGGCGCGCCACCAGCACCGCGCACGGCGCGTCGTTCGCGAGGCGGTGCGCGACCGAACCGTGCAACAGCCGCGTCAGCGCGCTCTTCGCGGGGGCGCCCGCCACGATGAGGTCCGCGCCGAGGTCCGCCGCGAGCGCGGTGATCTGGTCGTGCGCGTCGCCCGTCGCGAGGTGCACCGCGAGGGGCCCGGTGAACGAGCGCTCCGCGACGTCGCGCATGTTCTGCAGGAAGACGCGGCCGTCCTCGACCAGCGACGGCACCGGCGGGATCGCGGGCCCGCTCGGGAACGTCGGCGGAGGAAGCACGTGCACGAGGTGCAGCTCGCCGTCGCGGCTCCGCGCGGCGAGCGCGCCGGCCTCGATGACCTCGTCCGACGCCAGCGACCGATCGATCGCCGCGAGCACGACCGGACGAGCCCCCTTCTCGTTCACGCGCTCGTGCTCGTTCTCGCGCGAAGCTTCCATGACGCACCTCCTCCTCGATAGCGCTGCAACGTGCGTGCTTCACGCGCCGCGCGGGCCCACGCGACGAAGCGCGCGAAGCTCGAGGTGGCAACTCGCGACCAGACGCCGAAACGCCACGCCAGCTCGGCCGCGCCCCGCCCGCGCCGGCGCGGTGGAACGATCGATGCTTCATCCCATGATCGAGAGGAGGGTCCCGTCATGCAAACCGGCGAATCGTTCGATGCTTTTCGGAAGAACGCCGCGTTCGTCGGCGTGATGGTCGCGATCGCGCTCACCGCCCTCGCGCTGCTGATCGGGCTCGCGAGCCTCGTCACGCGCATGGGCTGACGAAATAGAGACGAACGACGAAGCGGCCCAGCCAAGGCTGTCTATTAGTGCGATGCAGGACTCGAACCTGCGTCTATCGATTAGCAGTCGATTGGCTTACCACTAGCCAAAACGCGAAAACACCTAATGCTCACGTGGCCGCCACGTCGCCGTCATTCAGAGAGCCGCCGACGCGCCCCGCGCGCTCGAGCCGACTCGAAATAAATCCCACCCCGACCGCCGCGTTTTTGGCGCGGCGGCCGGACCGGGCCCCAGAAGCGGCCGCGAAAGCGGGCGCGAAGCGCCCCGAGCGCGCAGCGCGAGGGCCGTGTCTGGGGTGGGGGTGTCGGGGGCGAAGCCCCCGACGTTGAAAGAATCACGACTCGCTCTCGGTCGTCGTGCCGTTCTTGCCGTTCGAGCGCGCGCGCATGTCGCGCACGCTGCGCTCGAGCGGCGTTCCACGGAGGACGTGCTCGAACAGCTCCTGCGGAGACTTCCCTCCCAGCAGCGAGACCAGGTTCATGTTGGCGGCAGCCGCCTTCATGACCTCGGCATCGGCCGCGGAGTGGAGCGCTCCGACGAGCTCGGGCTGGATCGCGCGGAGACGCAGCGCCTCCGCCTCCGCGAACGCCTGGGCGCGCGCGCGATCGACCTCGGCGACCTTCGACAGGTGCGCCTCTTCGATCGCGTACTCGCTCCGGCGCCGCTCCATCTCGGACTCGCTCCGCCGCTGAGCGGCACGGAGCTCCTCCTCGAGCTCCCGCAGCGACTGCGCCTGCTTGCGCTCCAGCTCGACGTCTTCGGCGTCGAAGCGGAAGCTCAGCTTGCGCACGTCCACGCGGTGATCGGCCTCGGCGTCGACGAGCCGGCTCTCGGCCTTGCGCGCCACCGCGCTCCGCACGATCGCGTGCTCCTCGGCGTCGACCTGGTCCTGGTGCCGCTCGGACTCCAGGCGCCGGGTCGCCGTCTCGTCGGTGATCTGGAGCTTCACCGCCTCGCGCTGCGCGTCCGCGAAGAGCGAGGCGAGCGCGGCGTCGACGATGTCGAGCTTCAGCAGCTCGCACGACTCCACGACCATCCCGTTCTCCTCGAAGCGCAGCTCCGAAGCGAAGAGCGTGCTCTGGATCAGCTGTCCCAGCTCGCGGACGAGGCGCGCGAACGAGTGCTCACGCGCGATCTTCCGCAGCCGCGCCCGCACGGAGTGCGCGAGCAGCTTGACGGGGTCATCGACCTGGAACCACGCCTCCGGCGCGCCCTCGAAGCGCCCCGCGAAGCCGAGCTTGACGCGCAGCTTCACGAAGTCGCTCGACTCGAGCTCGAAGGTGTCGGCGACGCGCCATCCCTGCACCTGGAGGAAGCAGGTCTTCACCGTGTGGTGACCGTCCTTCGCCGCGCCCTTCGAGAGGTGGAGCGCCAGGAGCGACTCCTCGTACTCGAGCAGGATCGACTTCGGACCGATCTCCACGCGCCGCCCGTTCCGCGAGACGACGAGGCAAGCCTCGTTGTTCGGGACGATGATCGACACCGCCCACGGCGTGCTGAACGAGTCCGGCTCTTCGCCGGCGCTCGTCTTCAGCGCCTTGTGCGGCTCGGCGTGCGCGACCCAGAGGTTCCACGACTCCCGCGCCATCCGGCGCTGGACGTGCTCCTCGAAGCGCGGGTCGATGAGGTAGGACGTCTCGCCGCGGACCATCTTCACCATTCCGGTGCGGAGGTCACGGACGTAAGCGCCCTTCTTCTGATCGATGCCGATCGCGTTGATGATGACGGCGTCGTGATCGTTTCCGACGTGCGGCTCACGCGTCGACGGGTTGACGACCTCGGCCTCGATGAACGGGAAGAACACCGAGGGCTGACCGCGGACGATCAGCTCCGACCCCGCGTCGTAGTGCTCCCGCTCGAGCGTGACGCCCGCCGGCAGCTGCGCGAGCAGCCGCGCGCGCGAGACCGGGGTGATGACGCGGAGCCACAGCGCCTGCTGCTCGGAGAGCTCGTAGGCGTCGTAGACGCGCCGCCGCGATCCACGCTGGAGGAAGGTGTCGTGCGGTCCGGGGAAGACGCGCGCGGGCCCGCGCACGATGCGGGGGTTTCCGTCGGCGTCGAAGAGGATGCAGAACTCCTTCGGTCCGAGCACGACCGCGCGCCGCGCGTACGGATCGGTCGGGCCGCTCCGCTGTCCGCGGTCGACGCGCTTCGCCGGCCCCGCCCCCGCCCGCGCCTCGAAGGCGTGGTCGAGCGCGGCGAGGATGATCGCGCGCTGTCCGAGCGGCAGCTCCTGGCGGTGCCGCAGCTCGTTCTTCATCGTGCTGAACTGCTTCGCGCTCACGCCCTCCCGCACGAGCGCAACCATCTTGTTGCACTCCTGCGCGACCTCGGCCGGGAGCCCCACCGTCGCGTCCTCGTCCGCCGCCTCCTTCGGCGACTCCGACTCCTCGACCGGCGGCACGATCTCGATCCCCGACGGGGGAATGAAGAGCTGCGTGTGGCGTCCCTGGATGACGATGCGCTGTCCGAGCCGCAGCGACGCCGCGGGCACGGACTCGGGCCCCGTCAGCGGCGCCGACTCGGCCTCCCCGCCCTGATCGATGACGGCGGACGACAGCCCCGCCGACTCGATCACGAGCCGGTAGTAGGGAGCGCGCTCCTCGACCTCACCCACCACTTCGACGAGCAGGTACTGGTTCGCGCCGAGCTTGTGGGCGGGCCGCACCTCCGCGCTCTGACCGGGCCAGAGCGGAAACGAGCACGGACCGGGGATGATCCGCTTCGTTCCGGAGACGAGCTCCTTCTCCTTGTTGCCGCCGGCGATGAACGCGCCGTTCTTCGCCGCGTCGTCCGCGTGCGTGTCGCGGACGGGGTTCTCGAGCACGACGTACTCGCCGTCGCGCGCGACGACGAAGGGCCGCGCCTCCATCGAGGCCTGCTCGAACCCGCCGCGACCGTTGGACCGAACGATCCGGTCGTTGGCCGACGGCGTGAACTCGGTCGGCCCGACGTGCATGAGGATCTCTCCCGAGGTCTCGTTGAGAGACCAGAGGAAGGAGCGCCGGGGAACAGGGATCTTCTGACGAACTTCGGTGGACATGACACGACTACCCGCGCCCTCCGGAATGGAGGGCGTCTAACGCCCGCGGATGGAGAAGCCACGATGGACTTACGATTACTCGACACTAACAAGTGACGCGCCTCTACCAATTTCGGCTACCAGTCCGTAACGAAGCCACGCGCGCAAACGCGCAGCGGTGGACCGGGATGGACTCGAACCATCAACTCTGGATCCAAGGTCACTTGCCTCTCACACCCGGAGAAACCCAAACTTTCGAGCCCGCGGCATCCTTCGCCCAAATCGGCGATCGAGGGCACGCGCTCGGACGAGAGAAGTAAGGCCCACCCCCAAAGCCCGCAACCCCACTTCGATGATTTTTATATGGGCCTCGCACTGACCTCGTCTCCCGCTTCGATCGTCTCGGAGTGGGGCGCTTCGCCCCTCGTCTCGACCGACGAGGTCCTCTCGCCGCCCGAGCGCGCTGGTACCATCGAACGATGCGGCCGACGCTCGCCCCTGTCCTCGGCGCGATCGTCGCGGCGCTCGCGCCGGTCGCTTGCTACTCCGATCCGACGCCGATGCCCGAGACGGTGCCGTGCCTGGACCTTCACCCCGAGGACCGCTACGCGGGCCTCTCGCTCGGCCCGAGCGCCGACGGCGCCGTGTTCCGGAGCTTCGTCCCCGCGCGCCACAAGCTCCCGGCGGCGCCCGGCGCGCGCGCGACGACGGGCACACTAGGAACGCCGTGCAGCGGCGCGACGAACCGGGAGGACTGCCTCGCGCGGGTCGAGGCGGCGCGGAGCGACGAGGAGGGCTGGCGCTACGACGGCAACGACCACGCGATCGAGCGCGAATACGGCGTCGTGACGAGCGGCGACGACGTCCGCGTCATCACGACGGTGGAGGAGCTCCGCGCCCTCGTCGCGCCGATCGACACGCTCGCGGAGGCCGCGATCGTCGCGGCGCTGAGCCGTCGCAGCCCGACCTGCTCGGGTCCAAACGCGCGGACGGAGAGCGACGGCTTCGTCCTCCGCCAGGTCTACGGCGGCTGCGAGGATCCCGTCGTCGAGCGACTCTTCAAGGTCCACCGCGACGGCAAGCTCACCGACCTCGAGCAAAACGAGATCGACGGCAGCACGTGGGGCTGCTCCACCGGCCGCCGCCCGATCGCCTACGAACCGCCCCCGCGCCCCTGGCTCGCATCGCTCCCCGCATACCTCGCCGAGCTAGCCCACCTCGAAGCAGCCTCCGTCCTAGCCTTCGAGGACCTCCACGAAAATCTCGCTACCCATCGAGCCCCCTCCTCCCTCCTCGCACGCACCACCCACGCCCGCCGCGACGAGCTAGTCCACGCCCACCTCATGACCACCCACGCGCGGGCGCTCAGCGCACCGCCGGCGCGAGGCACGAGCATCATGACCCATCGTGGCCGATCACACGCGGGTCCCAACGCGCCGCCGACGCGGAGCGCGCGCATCACGACCGCCCACGCGCGCGCACTCGGCCCTGCGCTGGCGCGGGGGGCGCGTGGGGGGTCCGTGCGACGGTCGATCCTCGAGCTTGCGGTCGACAATGCGGTGGAGGGCTGTGTTCGGGAGGCGTACGGCGCGCTCGTCGCCACCTATCAAGCGACGCACGCCGCCGATCCTGCGCTGCGCCGTACGTTCCGGCGCATCGCACGCGACGAGGCGGAGCACGCCGCCCTCGCGCTCGACCTCGCCGACTGGTACGCGACCAAGCTGACCGTCGGCGACCGCGCCATCGTCGAGAACGCCACCGCCGCCGCATGGCGCGCGCTCGCGCATGGATGCGAGCGCGAAGTCCCGTGCGCCGACATCGTTCGAGCCGCAGGCGTGCCCACGCCAAGCGTCGCACGCTCACTCGCCACCGCGCTCCGCGAAGCACTCGCAACCTGAACGCTCCCGGCCAGAGCACTCACGGCCCGAACGCTCGCGACCTGAACCCCCGCGGCCTGAGCGCTCGCACTCGCGGCCTGAGCACTTGCGGCCTGAACGCTCACGGCCTGAGCGCGCACACTCCAAGACCAAGTCCGCGGGAACGCGTGTGAGCACTTGCGGCCCGAACGCTCACGGCCCGAACGCTCACGGCTGAACGCTCGCGCGCCGAGCCCTCGCAGCCCCCGCTCAGGCGGGGTCGAGACGCGCGGGGTGCGGGAACGCGTGACCTCGCGGCGACAGCGGTGTGCAGCGCGCTGCACACGTCAGCGCGTGAAGGGCGCGGAATTGTGTGGGGGGGCGGGCGGCGCAGGGGCTGCTCTTCCGCGAGACGAGGAGTCATTCATGCACATTCCTTCCATCGTCGGCGTCGTCACCTTGCTTCTCGTCGCTACCCCCGCGCACGCAGAGCCGAACCCACCCGCGTCCGAGCCCGAGCCGCCGCCCGCACCCGCGTCGTCACCGTCATCGTCGTCCTCATCGGTGAGGATGACGCTCGAAGCTACGCAGGTCGATGCGCCGCCGGACGCGACGGGTGCGAGTCCGCGGGCGCGGTCGCCGCATGACGACAAGCTGCTGCACGGGTTTCGTATCGGGTACGGCTACGTCTTCAACTACAACCGGCCCGCCGCCGGGCTCGACGGAGAGACGCTGAAGCAGCGCGCCGACCTCCGCGCGCCGAGTCACCTCCTCGTCGGATACGAGGTGCTCTATCGCGTCGTCAGCCACTCGTGGCTCAACGTGCTCTTGCTCGCGAACGGGATGATCGCCGGGCTCGAGCAGAGTCGCTTCTTGCCGTCGGCCAATTTCCTCATCGGCGCGGAGCTGAACAACTCGTTCCAGATCGGCATCGGCACCAACATCGCGCCGCTGAAAGGCAGCGAAGCGCACGCGATCGTGGCGGCCGGGTGGACGCCACGCGTCGGCTCGATCTACGTGCCGTTCCACGTCTACTTCATCCCCGACGTCGACGGCATCCACCGCAGCGGCGTCACCACCGGCGTGACGTTCTGACGTACTACGCGCGGCTCGGCGCGAGACTCAGGAGTACGAGACTCAGGAGTACGCGCGGACCTCGAGGCGGATGCCGTCCGGATCCTCGAAGTAGAGCGTCTTGCGCGGCGGGCGCTCCTCCGCGTGCTCCTTGCCGCCCTCGCCGAGCGGCGGCGAGTCTTCGACGTGACAGGGCGCGCGACCCTGAAGGAGCGGATGCGCGTTGACGCGCGCCTCGACCGACGTGAGGTCGTCGACCGAGCCGACGCGGAGGCAAAGGTGATCGATGCGCGGGGCCGTCGCCGCCTTCGTGTCGCCCTCGGCGGGGACCAGGTGCAGACGGATCTCGCCGAGCACGATCTCCATGAACGCCTTCGACGGCTTGCTGACCACCCGACCGCCCAGGTACTCGTAGAAGCCGCGGCTCACCGCGAGGTCTTTGACGGTCAACGCGACGTGATCGTGAACGAACATGCGGACGTTCTAGCAGCGCCCGTTGTATGCGGCATTCGTATCTCCAAGCTGCGATTGTACGCAGTTCCTTTACGCCCGTCAGAAGAGCTCCACGCGACGTCCCGCGCGGAGGGCGGCGGACGAGTACCAGGTGCCGCGCCAGCGCACGCCGCCGCGCGCGTGCGCGAGGACGGCGGAGCGGAGCGCGACGACGAAGAGGAGGCTCGCGCCGACGAACGGGACCGCGCCCGTCGCGGCGGGGCGACCGGACCAGCGCGCGACCGCGACCTGGGCGCACGTCGTCACGAGGATGATCGCGACGGCGACGGCGCGCACCGCCCGCTCCGGCGCGGTCAGGAACGCGAGCGGCGCGAGCTCGACGAAGAGCAAGCCGAGGCACGTCGCGATGACGGGCCACGCCTTCGTGCCGCCGAAGCTCTTCTCGAACCCGCCCGCCATCTCGCGCACGGTGCGGTAGAAGTAGAGGCACACGTCGTCGCGACCGTTGAAGACCGCGCAGCGCGCGCCGCTCCTCTTCATCATCTGACCGAAGGCGAGGTCGTCGGTGATCTCGAGGCGGAGCCACTCGAAGCCCGGCGTCCTTTCGAAGGCGCTCCGGCGGACCATGTTGAAGAGGCCGCCGCCGACGGCCGCGCGCGAGAGCGGATCCGAGACCGCCCACAACCGCCCGAGCGAGACGCCGATGCGCAGGAACGACGTGAGCGCCGCGTCGAGCGCGACGATGCCGGTCGTCCACAGGTGCGGGACCATCGTCATGAAGTCGAGGCGGCGCTGCTCCGCGACCGCCACCGCGCGGCGGAGGAGGCCGGGGGCGAGGTGCACGTCCGCGTCGCTGAAGAGGAGCCACTCGCCCGTCGCCGCGCGCGCGCCGACGTGCATCGCGTGGAGCTTGCCGAGCCACCCCTCCGGAAGACGATCGATGTGGAGCGGGACGATGCGCGCGTCCTCCGCCGCGAGACGATCGACGATCGCGCCGGTCTCGTCGGTCGAGCGATCGTCGACGAGGACGATCTCGAGGTTCGGGTAGTCGCTCGCGAGCTTCGCGCGCATCGCGTCCGCGAGCGTGTCCGCTTCGTTGCACGCGGGGACGACGATCGAGATCTTCGGCCAGCGCGGGGGCTCCGGCGGCGCCAGGTCGAGGCGACGGACGCCGACGAGCGTGCGCACGACGGAGTAGACCGCGCCGAGCGCGGCGACGGCGGGAACGGCGAGGAGGAGCGAACCGTACGAGCTCATGCGCGAAGCTCCATCCACGGATCATGCCGTCGCGCCACGCGCGCTTCCATGGACTTTGCGCGAGGCGCGCTCGGAGACGGATCGCCAGATTGTCAGGGCGGCGGCGCCTCGTGACACTCCGTCGGAGCGTCTCACCTCGTGAGCTCGAAGACGCCGACCGGGCGCTCGGGCGGCCGAATGCCCACCGTCCACTTGTTGACCGAGGCGCGCCAGCCTCGCGCCGCCATCGCCTCGGGCAGGGCGAAGCTCGATTTCCGGAACGGATCGGAGAGGAGGACGACGCCGCCCGGCGCGAGGTTCGTCTCGAAGATGTGCGCCAGGTGCGGGTGCATCGTCGTGCCGTACATGACGTCGGAGCCGAGGATGACGTCGTAGCGATCGGTGTCGGTCCACGCCGTCCAGTCGCCGAGGCGCTGCTCGATCGCCGCCACGTCGTTGCGCGCCGCGTTCATCTTGCACACCGCGAGCGCGACCTCGTGCACGTCCGTCTGGACGACGTGCGCCCCGAGCGTCGCCGCGACGATGCCGGGGAGCCCGGTGCCGGCGCCGATCTCGAGCACGCGCTTGCCGCGCAGCGTGCGCGCGACGAGCTCGTGCGCGAGCGCGATCGCCGCGGGCCACAGCACGATGCCGTACGGCAGGCGAACCTCGGCCCCGAGGAACCGCTGCTCGTCCTCGTGGCTCAGGACCGCGCCAGTATGGAGGATGCGCCACGCGCGTCCCTCGAGGCGCAGGTGATACTCCTCGAGCGGCAGCTCCCCGACCGACGTGCTGAGCACCCGCGGCTCCGTCATCCAAGCCACATGCTACGCCCGAGCGCGAACCCGAAGGCGATCATCGACCGCGCGCACGGCGAGCCCGCTCGCGAACGCGCGTGGCGAGCGCGCGCGGCGAGCCCGCTCGCGAGCGCGCGCGGCTTCGCCGGGTCGCGAACGCGCGCTATAGTCCGCGACCGCAATGCGGCGCGTGCTCGGTACGTTCGCGGTCTTTGGCGCTCTTGGTGCGCTGTCGATCGCGCGCGCGGAGACGCCGCCGCCTCCTCCGCCGAAGCCGGTGTACCGGGCGTGTCCTGGGGAGCTCGTGTGGAGCGAAGCGGCGGGGGGGTGCGTGTGTCCCGGGGCGCTGCATTGGGATCCCGCGACGAAGGCGTGCAGCGCGGAGTGCGCGCCGGGCAAGGTGCAGGTGCCCGACGCCGCGCCCGGCATCTGCGGCTGGCTCCCGCGGACCTGCCTCGCCGGCAAGCGCTGGAGCGAGCTCCACAACGGCTGCGTCACCTCGTGCCCCGCCGGAAAGACCGTCGACGCCCCCGGCACCGGCTGCGTGCCCGAGACCCACGGCTGCGCCCCCGACACGCTGTGGTTCGAGAACCGCGGCGCATGCTTCCCCTACTGCATGCCCGGCAAGGCGCTCGACTACACCACCGCCACCTGCGTCGACGACCCAACGCCCTGCCCCCCCGGCACCGAATGGAGCCTGACGCGCAGCGCCTGCGTGTCGACGTCGGCGCCGCCACCTCCACCCCCGCCGCCACCTCCCCCGCCACCGCCTCCACCTCCCGCATCGAGCACACCGCCGCCGCCACCACCTCCGCCACCGCCGCCACCGCCTCCTCCGAAGCCGAGCGCGCGCCCCGCGAAGCCGCCGAAGCGACCGCCCGCGACGCCGACGCCGTGTCCGGAAGGCAAGGAGTGGAACCAGGCCTTCGAGGCGTGCGTCCCCATCTGCAAGCCCGACGAGGTACTCGACTTCCACGGCATCGCGTGCCACCCGATCCGCGTGCGGCGCTGAGCGGAGACGGCGCCGATCAGAGGCGGCGCGCGACGAGATCGTGGAGCGTGCGCTCCGCGAGCACGAGCGGGGCGCCGTGCGAGAAGAGGAGCTGCTTCGGCGGCTCGCGCTCGAGCGCGCCCTCGAGCCACGCGCGATAGACCTTCTTCTCGCCGACGCCGACCCAGCAAAACGTCTGGCCGATCGCGAGGCCCGGGCCCGTGCGGAGCGCGCGGAGGATCGCGCCCGACGCGCGCGTCAGCGACGGCACGTTGAAGAACGCGTCGCACACGAGCCATACGCGGCCCTCCGGCGTCGGCCACGACACGAACGTCTCGCCGTTCTTCGTCCCCTCGCCGACGAGGAACGACGCGCCGCCGGGCAGCGCGACGCCGGCGGTATCGAGCGTCGTGACCTCGTGGCCCTTCGCGCGCAGGCGGCGCGCCGCGGTCGCGCTCGCGATCACCCGCGCCGCGGGGAAGGCCTCGCGATAGGCCGGGATGCCGACGTGGTGGTAGTGGTTCGGCGCCAGGAGCCAGCGGACGTCACCGAGCGCGCGGAGCTCGTCGAACGCCCCCGCCCCGAGCCGCGTCGCGCTGTGGACGAGGAGCGAGCCGTCCGCGAGCCGGAGCACGTACATCGCGTTCTCCCAGCCGTTCGGCTGCGGCCGCGCCGCGCGATAGACGCCCGGGAAGAGCTCCTTTATCCCTGTTCCTTCTTCCATCGATTACCGTGTTCGCAGGTCGGCCGCGAGGAGGCGATGGAAGAGGTGCTCGCCCGCCTCGCGCCGCACCGACAGGCGGCCCGCGCGGTAGGCGCGGGAGCCGAGGCCACGCTGGACCGACTCGCAGATCGCGTGGTCCTCGTCCTGGATGCGCGCGCTGACCTCGATGCTCCGCTCGTTCCGGGCGCGCGCCGCCTCGCTCTCGACGTCATCGAAATAGAAATCGAAGACGACCTTTACCCGATCATGCCCGAGCGGCAAAACGAGGTTCGTATCCAGATATCCCTCGTAGCAATTGAGCATCAAATTCGGATATAGCCAGTAATACGCGGCGCGGCCCTTTCGAACCGAAGCCGTCATCGCGTCGTTCCCGGCGCCGCTCTCGACCGGGCTCGCCTGCAGGCACACGCGATCGAAGCAGTCGATCGTGTACTCCTTGAACGAGAGCACGCTGTTCAGGCCGCGATGGAGGAACGGCACGTGGTAGCCGCCGTCGAGGTAGTTGTCGACGAACACCTTCCAGTTGCAGGCGAGCGTCCACTCCCGCCGCCCCGCGAACCGGAGCGCGCCGACGCCGAGCGCGGAGACCTCGGCGCGGAGGCGCGCGCCGAGCCAGTCCTCGAGCGACGGCGCGGTCGGGTCGAGGCACACGAAGACGAGCTGCTCCCACGCCGCGACCCGCACCGGCACGAGGCCCATCCCCTCGCGCTCGAAGCCCTCCAACCCTTCGAGCTCCGTCACGCCCCGGAGCGCGCCGTCGAGGCCGTACGTCCAGCCGTGGTAGGGGCAGCGCAGGCGATCGGCCTTGCCCGCGCACTCCGTCATCACCGCCGCGGCGTGGTGGCGGCACACGTTGAAGAACGCGCGGAGCACGCCGTCCTGCCCGCGCACGACGACGATCGGCTCGCCCGCGATCTCCGCCGTGACGTAGCAGCCGGGCGCGAGCAGCTGATCGGCGCGGCCGACGAGCTGCCACGAGCGCGTGAAGACCGTGCGCGCCTCGACCTCCGCGACGCGTGGGTCCGTGTACCAGGAGCCCGGGATCGTGAACGCGCGCTCGAGCGGCGCGTCCGCGTCGTAGTCGGCGAGCACCTGTTCGATCGACCGCATCATCGCGCGGCCAGCGTAGTCGCTCGCGCCCCCGCGGCTTGACTGAACGTCCGTCCAGATACGGAGCGCGAAGATGCGTCGCGCGCGCATCTACCGCCGCGCGCGGGTCCACCTCGCGACGACCCTCGCGGCGGCGGGCAGCGGCCGGCAATGAGACCCAAGGCGCGCGCCGCGCGCCGGTCGAAGCCTCACGATGACCGTCGCAAGGCCCGGCGCGCGCCTCCTCCGCAACGTCCCGCTCTCGTTCGTCGCGCGGAAGCTCGGCGGCGGGCAGCGGCCGGTCACGACCTCGCTCTCGCTGACGAGCATGATCGACTTCCTCGTCGTCTCGGTGGTGTTCCTGCTCCTCACCTTCCAGGCGCCGAGCGAGTGCGGATGCATCGGGCTCGATCCGAGGCTGCCGCACGCGTCGAACGTCATGGAGATGATCGACGCGCCGATGATCAGCGTCGCCGGCACGCGGATCCTCGTCGACGGGAGCGCGGCGGGGAACACCCTCGCGGTCGACGAAAGCAAGCGCGTGCAGCGCGTCGACGAGGTGTTCGACGCGCTCGTCGCCCGCCGCGAGACGTGGAAGCAGCTGCACCCGAACAAGCCGTTCCCGGGCAACGTCGTCCTCCGGATCGACCAGGACGTCTCGAGCGCGGTCGTGAAGAGCCTCTTTCAGACCGCCGCGCGCGCGGGGTACCCGTCGGTGAGCTTCATGGTCGAGCACCAGCGATCGTGATCGAGAGACACGAACGCGACGGGCGCCCCATCCACGGCCCTGACAGCCTCATGGGATGGCCGATCCGGATCTGCCGGCGATCTTCCGCCGTGCGATCGCCCTCGCCGTCGCCTCCTCTTCCTGCGCCATCGCGTGCGGAGCGAAGACGTCGCTCGCCCCGGGCGACGAGGACGACGGCGCGCCGGCCACGATCGCGTGCGTGCAGCGCCCGCAGCCTTCGATGTTCACGAAGGCCACCTGCGAGGGCGACGATCGCAACTACGGCTACGAGTGCCATGCGCGCTGGGCGGTCGCGCGGCCCGCGGACGTCGACGTCGGGATCGAGCTCGCGGGGGAGGAGTGCGCCGCGCTCTGCGGCGCGTCCCCCGCGTGGAGCGAGTGCGCGCACCGATGCGCGCCGCTGCAGGCGAACACGTGTGAGGTCGCGTGCGACTGGATCACGTGTGGAATCGGCGCGGCCGGCGCCGGAGGCTACATGGCCACCGCCGGCCGGCGGCCGCCCGGGTTCGTCGCGGCGCGGCCACACGGGCGCGACGACCTCGCCGCGCTGTTCCTCGCGAACGCCGAGCTCGAGGCCGCCTCGGTCGACGCGTTCCAGTGGCTCGAGCGCGAGCTCGAGGCGCACGGCGCGCCGGAGCGGCTCGTGCGCTGGGCGGCGCGCGCGGCGGTCGAAGAGGCGCGCCACGCCGAGGAGATGACGGCCCTCGCGCGTCGCTTCGGCGCGGAGAGCGCGCTCGATCGCGATCGCGTCGAGCCCACGATCCGCGACCTCGACGCGATCGCCCTCGACAACGCGGTGGAGGGCTGCGTGCTCGAGACGTACGCCGCGCTCGTCGCGACCTGGCAGGCCGAGCGCGCGACGGAGCCCGCCGTCCGCGCGACGATGCGCGGGATCGCCGCGGACGAGACCTCGCACGCCGCGCTCTCGTGGGCGCTCCACCGGTGGGCGCTCGCGCGCGTCGCCGATCCGTCGCGCGTCGTCGCCGCGCAGGCGGCCGGCTTCGCGCGGCTCCGCGCGGCGATCGCGCGCGACGACCTGAGCGCGGAGACGCGCCGCCGCGCCGGCCTGCCTTCACGGACCGAGGCGCTCGCGCTCCTCGACGGGCTCTACTCGCAGGCGCCGAACGCCCGAGGCCACGTCGCCTTCGCCGGCACGAGCTCGCCGATCAGGCGCGCGCCGAGCGCCGCCGCGTCGGGGCTCACGCCGAAGCCGTAGTCGTCGGTCGCCGCCTTCGCGTACGCGACGCACTCCTCCGCCGTCGCGGCGTCGTCGCCGTACCAGCACTCCGCGAGGAACGAGCGGTACTCCTCGACGTACGCCGGCTCGGGCGCGACGACGTGGTCGTCGACGACCGCGTAGTAGTGGCACTCGGACCGATGCGCGACGTGCACCGCCTCGTGCACGAGCGTGGCGGCGAGCTCGCCGACGTCGGTCTCCTCCGTGATCGAGAAGTAGACGCGGTTGCCCCACTGGTAGCCCGCGAGCCCTTCTTCGAGGCGCCGCGCGAGCTCGGCGTCGCCGGTCCAGACCCGATCGTCGCTCGCGGGCGGGGCGCCGGCGCAGACCGGCAGCTCCTCGTCCTTGCACATGTGCCAGCGATCGATCCCGCGCGCGGCCTGGATCGATCCGAGGAGCACGTCGCCGTCCTCGATCCGCGCGAGCGTCTCGGTCGCGATCGCCCGCCGGAGCTCGCTCTTGCTCGAGCGCGCGACCTTCGCGAGGCGGTCGAGCGCGCCGAGCATCTTCGTCCGCGCGACGCCCGTCATCGGCGCGTCGGCGTACGCGTCGACGTAGCGCCGCTCTGCGAGGTCGTCCTCCGTCCTCGCCTCGGTCTCGGACGCGCCGGCGCCCGAGCACGCAGCGAGCAACACGAGCATCCACGCGCGCGACACCTCCGCATCGTACAAGACCCGCGCCGCAAACGAGCAGACGATTTCCTGTAACGCCGCGCCGAGCGCTCAGCTCGGGAGCGCGTCGATCAACGTCGCGAGCCGCGCCGCGAGGGGCTCCGTCGGCGCGGTCTCGTTCGCGGCGAGGACGCTCCCGAGCGCGCCGATCGGACGCGCGACCGCGGCCTCCGGCGGCGCACCCTCGCCGCGCGCC